>JBLIJY010000194.1:0-5204 GCA_047636095.1 Hydrogenophaga sp.
GCAACCGGTCCCGAGAAAAAAACGCGCAAGCCCTTAGCTCGCATGCTTACGGGTACCTGCAACATCTGGAGATTGGCATCTTTGCCTACGGCTTTGCCCGCGCCCGCAGTGGTGATTGCGGCCACGACTACTTCGTTGCGTTTTCCTGCAAAGGTCGTGGTGTCTGCCCCTCGTGCAATACCCGGCGCATGGTGGAGACGGCCGCGCACCGGACAGATCATGTTTTTCCGCGTCTGCCGGTGCGCCAGTGGGTGCTGTCGGTACCTAAGCGGTTGCGCTTTTTCATGCACCGCGACGGCGCGGTGCTGGGCTTGGTGCTGCGCATCTTCTTGCGCGTCATTGAGCTAACCCTGCAAAGTCATAGTCCCGGGGCGGCGACAGCAGACCAGTCGGCGCATCCTGCGCGCCTTTGTGGGCCGAAGTCTGCTCGAAGGCTTCGATGCCCAGGAGATGCTGGGCTACCGGCACAGCGGACCTGCTTTTCGTGATCGTCACGAACCGCATGTGCATAAATGGTGACGTGAGGGTGGGGTTTTTGCAGCGGGTGGTGAGCTGCCGAGAGCGAAATCAGCACCAGCCAGTGCGCGCGGTTAATTCTGGCAACGGGGGGGGGGGAATCTGGCAATATTCTGGCGACGGACACCAAAAAAAAGCACCTACAGCGTTGTCTGCTGTAAGTGCTTGATTCAAAACCAAAATTTGGTGGGACGTGCGGGGGTCGAACCCACGACAAACGGATTAAAAGTCCGCTGCTCTACCAACTGAGCTAACGTCCCGAAGGTTTTCGCAACTTTCTTTCGTTTGCTGCGAAGCCTCGAATTATAGCGTCATTTTTCGCCTTTTTTGGATTGGCCACCAAACGCTTTTTCTGGGGGTGAAGCCACGGTGTTGATCACCCAGCCGGCCGCACACAAACCAAAGCTGGCGGTGACGCTCACCACTGAGCCGTAACCATGGCAGTTGAGCGATCCGTCGCTGGTCTCATCGATGCCCCACGAGGCATCGGGCGCAGCTACCGCCTCGCGGCTGAACACACACGTCACGCCGATCGAGCCCTGTCTCGCGCCACCATGGTGTTTGCGCAGGCGGTACCGCAGTTGTGCCAACAGCGGGTCGTGGGTGACCTGCGCGAGATCGGCCACTTCCATGGCGTGGGCCAGCCGCTTCCCGCCCGCCGCACCCACGCAAATCAGCGGAATACGCTCCGTCAGGGACCAAGCTGCGAGTGCGGTTTTCGCCTGCACTTGGTCACAGGCATCGATCAAGGCCGAGGGACGCACTGCGCCCAACGCGTTGGTCAATAACGTTGGCCAGCTTTGCGGCGTGACGAAATCGTCAATCACATCCACCACACAGCCGGGGTGGAACTGCGCAATGCGATCGCGCATGGCCTCGGTCTTGGCCTGGCCCAGCGTGGGGTCCAGCGCGTGGATCTGTCGATTGATGTTGGATTCGGACACGTGGTCCAGATCGATCAACGTGAGCCGCCGAACACCGCTGCGCGCCAGGCCCTCGACCGCCCAGGAACCGACGCCACCGATGCCGACCACGACCACATGGGCATCAAAAATCTGGTCCGCCCCGGCCATGCCGTAGAGGCGGCGCAGGCCACCGAAGCGGCGCTCGAAATCGGGCGTCACTCGCGCTCCAGCAGCCAGATCTGGAACCGCAAGCCGATCAACGCGCCCAAGCAAATACCCGCCACTGCGATCACGCTGGTGAGGCTCAGTGTGGACAGGCCTGAGAGCCCTTGTCCGACCGTGCACCCCAGTGCAGTCACACCTCCCACACCCATGCAGGCCGCGCCCACTAGGTGCAGCGCGGTATCTTGGGTGCTGCGAAACCCTTCCCAGCGAAAACTGCGGTCCAGCGCTGCCTGCGCAAACGCACCCACCACCACCCCGACCACAGTGACCACGCCAAAGGTGAGCACCTTGGAGGTGTCACTGTAGAAAATCAGCCAGTCCAGCGTGTAGGCCATCGGCGCGGTGTAGGTGAGCGACTCCATGCGCCCGGTGTTGCTGGCAAGGTAAACCGATTCCAATGTCTCAGGATGTTCAGCCACAAACCCGAGGTAGCCGCTGACCCACCACATGGCAATGATCACAGCCCCCACCCCCAGACCCGCGAGCAGGTTGTTACCGCTTCGAAAATCTCGCTCTGCCAGAGCCCATGCGATCAGCGCGCCACCCACCAACAAGGCCACAAGCAAACCCGCTGCTCCGGCATCCATGCCCAGGCCGGCCGATACCCAATGCGGCAACGCACCCCCAGCAGGAATTTGAAACGATACCTGGTCAACTGTGTTGACGCGCCACACTGCGAGCACACCGCGCAGGGTGACGAAGGCAAAAATGCCCATCACAAAGAAAACCACCAGTGATTTCAGGCTGCCTGCCCCGATTCGCACCAGCGTTTTGCTGCCGCAACCGGAGGCCAGCACCATGCCAAAGCCAAACAGCAGGCCGCCCACAGTGGCAGACAGCCAGATGATGCGGCCCGATGTGTAGATGGATTTGTCGGCATCGATCCAGCCCAACCAGGCCATGCCGTAAAAGCCAATAGCAGCCACCCCGATCGCCATGCACCACATGCGCATGCGGGTCCACGAACCCATGTTCACCACATCGCTGATCGCGCCCATGGTGCAAAAGTGCGTGCGCTGGGCGATGAAGCCAAAGGCAGTGGAGACCGCGAACGCGGCCCACAAAACCTGGCTTTTAAGAGCCGCGAGGGCTTGGATGTCGGCGATGAGCATGGCCAGCATTGTAGAAGCTGGCCCGACCTCACCCCGCCGGGGCGCAGCGGGCTTGAGACACTCAGCGCAAGCGGGCCAAGCGCTCGCTACCGGCGGCGGCGGCTTCAGTTGTCGGAAACTGCTGGATCAACTGTTCCAGTGTGCGCCGCGCACCTTTGCCATCTTTGAGCTCAACCTGGCTGTTGGCCATCGCAAGCATCGCCTCTGGCGTGCGCATGTGGGCTGGGAACAGTGTGATCAGGCGCCGATGGTTCTCCATCGCCTCTTTGTAGGCGCGGGTGGCGTACTGAGCGTTACCCAGCCAATACAAAGCTGAGGGCTTGTAGCCGCTGTTGGGATGGCGACCCAAAAACGCGGTGTAGGCCTGCACGGCACCATCGAAATTCGAGCCTCGCAACAGTTCCAGCGCGGTATCGAATTCGCGTTTCTCCGCCGGCGCAGCGGTGAAGCTGACCTCGTCGTGCGTGATTTTCAGCGGCTCCACTTGGCGCAGCCGCTCGTCGATCCCGGCTTGGGCGTCTTTTTGCTGCCGCTGGAGTTCCGAGACGTCGCGCGCAAGCTGCTCGTTCTGACCGCGCAGCCGTGCTATCTCGCTGCGAAGCTGCTCAATCTGGTTGGACAGGTCCAGCATGCTGCGACCCGTGGCGGCGTCGCTGTCGGCTCCTTGGGCCTCCAGCGCCTTTCGGGCTGATTCGGCGGCCTGCTGGTTGGCGTCAACTTTCTGGCGCAGCTCGATGATCGCCTTGCGCGCTTCATCGTCACCGAAAAGCGCGTGAGCTTGCAAGGGCCAGAGGGCAGTGAGCGCCAGCGCCACCAACGCACCTCGACCGCGAAAGAAAGACAAACGGGAAAACAACGGCATGGTGTTTTGAAGCTGTTTAACGGTAGGTCAGCTCAACACGGCGGTTCTTGGCAAACGCCGCTTCGTCAAATCCGCCCAGGGAGGGCTTTTCTTCGCCGAAACTCACCGCCTCCATCTGGTTGTCCCGGACACCCAGCAAGCCCATCGCGCGGCGCACCGCCTCGGCCCGCTTCTGGCCGAGGGCCAGGTTGTACTCGCGGCCACCGCGCTCGTCGGTATGGCCTTCCAGTGCCAGACGGCGGCTGTTATCGGCGGCCAGATACCTCGCGTTGGCCTCCAGAACCGACGCGAATTCCGGACGAATTTCGAAACTGTCGAAATCGAAATACACCACCCGCTCCAGCGCACTCGGCTGGGCCTTGTTGGCGCCCGCCACCTCCACACCAGTCACGCCGCCACCCGCTGCGCCCGAGGTGGCATCGCCTGCGGCATTGCCGGCCTGTAGCGCACTCACCGACGTGCCTGCGCGATCTTGCACCGGCACGTCTTCCAGCGGTATGTTGGTGCACGCAGCCAAGGCCAGCACACTGACGCCGAGCAGGGCACGCAGCTTCAGCTTCCGCAGGCAGGCAGGCAGGCAGGTCTTGAGTTGGGACAGAGACAGCATTCGGATTTCCTTCTTGGGTGATCGTAGCGAAGTGAGAAAAGGGAGTGAGCGGCGGCCTGGTCAGCGCTGGAACGGGCCCCAGGCGGGCTCGCGAATATCGCCTTGCGCGCCGGCCAGACGCGACTTGATGCGCCCGTCCAGGCTGGTGGTCATCAGCGCTTCTTGACCTTTGTCTCGGGTGGCGTAGATGATCATGCGGCTGTTGGGCGCGAAGCTGGGCCGCTCGTCCGCGCTGGTGTCGCTGATCGCGCTGACGGTGCCTGTGGCCAGCTCCAATAAATACAGGCGAAACGCACCATTGACGCGAGAGATGAAGGCCAGCCAGCGCCCATCGGGGCTGGGGGAAGGCGAGATGTTGTAGTTGCCGTTGAAGGAGAGGCGCTTCACATTGCCCCCGCCCGCGTCCATGCGGTAGATCTGGGGAGAGCCGCCGCGATCACTCACGAAATAAATGCCCTTGCCATCGGGGCTGAAGACAGGCTCGGTGTCGATGCTCGAGGTCTGCGTCAGGCGCTTGGGATCGGTACCATCGGCACCGATCAGATAAATCTGCGCGTTACCCGAAAGGGAGAGCGTAGCCACCAGATGGCGACCGTCGGGCGACCAGGCCGGCGCGCTGTTGGAGCCCTTGAAATTGGCGAGCAAGCGGCGCTTGCCACTGGCCACATCGTGCGCGTAAATGACTGGCTTGCGCGCCTCAAACGACACATAGGCAAGCTGCGCGCCGTCCGGCGCCCAGTTGGGCGAAATAATGGGCTCGGGGCTGCTGAGTGCCGAGCGCGCACCCTCGCCGTCAGCGTCGGCCACCCACAAGGTGTAGCGCGAACCGGCTTTGGTGACATAGGCTATGCGGGTGGAAAAGACCCCTTTGTCGCCCGTGAGTTTCTCAAACACGTAGTCGGCAATGCGGTGGGCAGCCAGACGCAAGGTCTGCGCACTCACCGGGTAGCTCAGGCCACCCAGATCCTGCCCGCGCA
>JBLIJY010000195.1:0-5201 GCA_047636095.1 Hydrogenophaga sp.
CTCGCGCCTCGGTACGTCGATCGGCGCGCGCTGCGCGCGTGTCACGCTCGGCGCCTGTGCCCGGCTGGCCGTCGCGAGCGCTCTCTTGCAGCGGCCGAGCGGCGGCCACAGGAGCTACCGTTGCGGGGGCACTGCTGGCCGGCGGTGACCAGACAACCGGGATCGATTGGGCAATGTTGATCATGGAAAACCCCTGTTTCGCGGGCCCCAGATCAGTGGAATTCGGGATCCCCAATAATATTATCGACGGCTTAAGCGCCGACTTGAGAAGTTTTTGGGGCTTTCTTTCAGCGCTTGCGCCGCAACGCTTGCGCCAGAGAGTCCCTGCAATGAGCTTCAGATGGGAAGCGGGCGCTCGTGCATCCAGGCGGCGTGTTGGGGCGCGCGCTTGGTCTGAGACCATTCTTCCAGCATGTCCCACTTCACCTCGTCGAGTTTTTTCATCATCTCGGGCGATCCGGTGTTGGCGGCCAGCTCCAGGCGGTGGCCGTTGGGATCGAAGAAATAGATGCTCTTGAAGATGGTGTGGTTGGTCACACCAATCACCGGGATTCCGGCTGCTTGCAGCCGCGCCTTGGTGGTCTCCAGCACCTCGACCGAGTCGACCTCCAGGGCGATGTGCTGCACCCACTCGGGTGTGTTCGAGTCGCGACCCATGTCGGGCGAATGGGGCAACTCGAAAAACGCCAACACGTTGCCGCCGCCGGCGTCCATGAACACATGCATATACGGATCGGGCGCCTGGGTCGAGGGCACGCGGTCTTCGGCGATCGCCAGCACGAAGTCCATGTCGAGGTGATTGCGGTACCACTCGACGGTTTCCTTGGCGTCGCGGCAGCGGTAGGCAACGTGGTGGATTTTTCGGATATTGAGCATGGGAGTTTCTCCAGAACGGATGGGGCTGACAACGGTTAAACGCCCTCTCGGGCGAGCGCCAGCGCTTGTTTCAGGGCAGCGATGTCGCCCACCTGGTTGGCCAGCAGCAGGATCAGCTTGGCGTTGAGCAGCTGGCTCTGCTCATCGCTGAGGTCGCGGTGGGTCTCGATCAGGGCTTCGTAGAAATCGTCGCCGGGCGTGAAATCGCGGAAATAGCGCTGACCGGGCTCGGCCAGGTTGGGTTGAAGTTGCAAGGGCATGGGTTGGGTTCAGGCGGTGAGGGCTTCAGAGACAGCTTGTGCTGCGGGGCAATGGGCGAGCACCGTGGGCAGTTCGTGGCCGCTCGCGCGGCGCACGGCGGCTTGCAGTCGAGCGGTATCGAGCACGCGCCAACGCGCGGCCACGTGCTGGTCGGGGCGGATCAGATAGGCGCTGCCGGCGCGGGCGTCAAGCCGCTGGGCGATCAACCCATCGCGGTCGTGCAGGGTGGTCATGCCGGCGGGGGCTGCGCCGCCGTGCGCCGTGACCCAGACCAGTTGGATGGGAATTGCCTGCGCAGCGAGCGCGGTGCTTTGCTCGCGCAGCGCGGCCTGGGCGCTGTCCAGCGCATCGGCCCGCTCAGCAAACGCCAGCAGCACAAAGCGGTGACCGAGCTGATCGAGCAGCCAGGCGTCTTGCCCGACCAGGCGAATCGGTGCGTCGTCCAGCGGCGCTCCGGGCACCATGTCGCTGGCAAAGGCGTCGGCGTCTGGCGTGTTGAGCGCCGAGCGCACCAAAAACGAGGGCACGCTCAGACGCCCCGAATTCACCAGCTTGCGGGCAAACGGGTGCCTGCGCGCCAGCTCCAGCGCGGCGTTGCGAAACAGCTTGCTGACCGCGCTCTTGGGCGTGATGAAGTCGGTGGAGCGGGTGGAATTGCGAATGTTTTCGTCGGCAGCAAAAACACGGTCGGTGTCGTACGTGTCGAGCAGCTCGGCGGGCGCCAAACCTTTGATGACCAGCGCGAGCTTCCACACGAGATCGTCGGCGTCCTGAAACCCCGAGTTGGCCCCGCGCGCGCCAAACGGCGACACCTGGTGCGCCGCGTCACCGGCGAACAGCAAATGGCCGTGGCGGAACTGCTTCATGCGCCGGCACTGAAAGGTGTAAATGCTGGCCCATTCGAGCTCGAACTCGCGCTCGTCCCCCAGCATGGCCTGGACGCGCGGCAAGATGTTCTCGGGCTTTTTCTCTTCTTGCGGGTCGGCGTCCCAGCCGAGCTGGAAATCGATGCGCCAGACGTTGTCGCTCTGCTTGTGCAGCAACACACTCTGGTTGGGGTGAAACGGCGGATCGAACCAGAACCAGCGCTCGGCCGGAAAGTCGGCCTTCATGACCACGTCGGCGATGAGGAAGCGGTCTTTGAACACATGGCCCTCGATGTCCAGCCCCAGCTGGCGGCGCACGTTGGAGCGCGCGCCATCGGCCACGATCAGCCAGTCGACCTCGATGTCGAACGCGCCGTCGGGCGTTTCCAGGCTCACGCGAGCGCCATCGGCCAGCGGTGTCACGCTCGCCACCCGGCATTTCCAGCGCAGGTCCACGCCGAGCGCTTCGGCGCGCCGCACCAGCGCTTCTTCCAAGTGGTACTGCTGCAGGTTGATCATGCCGGGGCGCTTGTGGCCAGCGTCGGGCACAAGGTTGAAGCGGTAGACCTCTTCTTCGCGCAAAAACGTGCGGCCCACGTTCCAGCTCACGCCCTTGGCCACCACGGCGTCGCCGACCCCAAGCCGGTCCAAAATCTCCAGCGAGCGCTTGGCGTAACAAACGGCGCGCGAGCCAAACGACACGCTGTCGTCTTCGTCGAACACGATCACCTCCAGCCCCTGCAGGCGCGCGTCTATCGCGGCGGCCAGACCCACCGGGCCGGCGCCAACGATCGCCAGCGGATGGCGCTGCGGCGAGCCGACCATGAGATCGTGGGGCGCTTGGTAGGGAAAGGTGGGGTAGGCGTAAGTGGCCATGTGACTGGCGGCTCCAATGGGCTGAGCACCGTCCGAGGGCGGCACCAATGAGGGGAGAAGCTGGTTCGGACATGGCCCGTTCAGCTTGGCTGGCACTGTAATCTATAGTTCCTCATCCGTAAATACGTTTCTCTAAACGTAATTTTAGGCGTGGTGGGTGGCGCCTGTGACGCCGCCCATTTGGCAACGCGCTGGCAAAAAAAAGCCAGACCGGCTGTCGGTCTGGCTGGGGGCGGGATTCGAACGCCAATCAGGGTTCTTCGGGCTCGGTCAGCGGCTTGACCAGGGTCACCGGCACCGGTGAAATCTCCACCATTTCCTGCGACACCGAGCCGAGCATCGCAGCGCGCAGACCAGCACCGTGGGTGGCCATGATCACCGCGTCGCAGGCCTGGCGCTCGATCACGTCCACCAGCATCTGGGCCGGGTCGCCCGTCACCACCTCCTGGGTCACCTGCAGGTTCGCGGCTTGCAGCATTTGCACGGCCGAGCGCATCAGGTCGTGGCCCGCGGCCTGATTGACCTGTTCCAGCACGGTCGGGTCGTGCGCCACCACCAGCTCGTACAAATTGGCGGTGGCTTGCACGTTGGCCACCACAAAGCGCGCTTTCAGGCCGGCGGCCACCAGAAACAGCGCGTGGTGCACCGCGCGCATGGCGTGAATGGAGCCGTCGACAGGAATGAGGATCTTCAGCATGTTTTTCTCCAGACAATGACGAACCATTCTGACATCCGAAAGCGCCTGCCGGCCCGGAACGCGCTGTGCGTCTGCGGCAGATCGATCAGCCCTGGGCTTCGCTGCTGGATTCAGGCCCGGGACCACCGGGAGACTGGCACAGGTGCCTGAGCAACACCGCATCGTCGCTGTGAGCGTCCCTGGCTGCGGCCTGCTCGAACACCCGCGCCGCGTGCTCGCCCAGCGGCCCCGCAAAGCCGGCCTGTCTGGCCACCGTCAGGGCCAAAGCGGTGTCCTTGGCCAGCAAGGTGACATGCGCCCTGGGCGCCAGGTCGTCCGCCAGTGCACGGCGCATCCGGTCCGAGCCAATCCAGCTCTGGCCGCTGGATTGCTCGATCACGTCCAGCGTGGTGTTCAGGTCCAGCCCCAGACGGTCGGCCAAGGCCAATGCCTCGGCGGCACCCACCAGGTTGATGCCAGCGAGCAGGTTGTTGACCAGCTTGGTGCGCGCGCCATCGCCCACGCGCTCACTGATGCGAAACCGCTGGCCCGACAGCGCTGCGAGCAATGCTTCGTGGCGGGCCAGCAGGGCATCCGGCGCTGCCAGCATCAGGCTCATGCTGCCATCGCGCGCCCGCGCCGGGCCGCCCGACATGGGTGCGTCGATGCAGCCCACCCCCTGCGCCAGCAGGCTCTCGGCCAACGCTTCGGTGTCTTGGGGCGATACCGTGGGACACAGCATCACCGTCTGCCCCGGTCGCAGCGCGGCCAAAGCGCCCTGCGCGCCCAGCAGCACCTCGCGGCTTTGCGCTGCGGTCACCACACAAACGATGAGCACGCCGTCGGCACACAGGGCCTGGGCAGCTTGCTGCGGTGTGTCCGCCAGCCAAGCGCCAGCCGCCTGCGCCTGGCGCTGCCGCTCGGGATCAATGTCGCAGGCCGCCACCGCCCAGCCCCGCTCACACAGCCGCGCCACCATCGCGCCACCCATGTTGCCCGCACCAACCACCGCCACCTGAGCCACCCGGATCGGCGCAGTGTGGGAGCGACCGGGCCAGCCGCCGGGCCGCCCCAAGGCATGCTCAGCCCCCTCGGGGGGCAGCGACCCGCACAGCGGTGGAGCGTGGGGGTTCCAGCTCACGATTGCATCAACCGCTTGGACTTGGCGACCGACATCAAAATGCCCAGACCCACGCCCATGGTGATCATCGCCGTACCACCGTAACTCACGAACGGCAGCGGCACACCCACGACCGGCAAGATGCCGCTGACCATGCCCATATTGACAAAGGCGTAGACAAAGATATTGAGCGTGACCGCGCCGGCCAGCAGGCGGGCAAACAACGTGGGCGCCTCCAGCGCGATCATCAGCCCACGCATCACCAGGAACAAAATGGCGATCATCAGGCCGATCACGCCAAGCAAGCCAAACTCTTCGGAGAAAGCAGCAAAGATGAAATCGGTGGTGCGCTCGGGAATGAATTCCAGGTGAGTCTGGGTGCCCTGCATAAAGCCCTTGCCCCAGACGCCACCGGAGCCGATCGCAATCATCCCCTGGATGATGTGAAAGCCCTTGCCCAGCGGATCTTTGGACGGGTCCAGCAGGGTACAGACGCGCTGGCGCTGGTACTCGCGCAGGACGTGCC
>JBLIJY010000196.1:0-5166 GCA_047636095.1 Hydrogenophaga sp.
CGACAACAGGCTGCTGACCCTCCCTTTTGTGTATGGCAGCCAACCCAGCACCGGCATGCTCAAGGCATCGGGCTCCATCGCCAGTTGGTTTGGCATGCTCGCCAGCTATCGGGGCAACCGGTTCCCCACATTCGAAAACCAACTGCCGCGCCAAAATGCGGTGGTGCTGGCCACCAACAACAGCCGCCCCGCCTTCTTGCAGACCTTGCCGTCCATCGAGGAGCCCACCCTTTCCATCGTGCCTCACCCCGATGCACCTGGCTACAAGCTCTTGTTGGTGTTGGGCCGCGACGATGCCCAACTGCAAATGGCTGCCGACGCGCTGGCCCTGGGCAAGGCGGTGTTGTCGGGACAAACGATCACGGTCAAGTCGCCGGAATATCCTGCCTTGGCAGAGCCTTACGATGCCCCGCGCTGGATCACCAACCAGCGGCCGGTCAAGCTGGCTGAGCTCGTCAACAACGCGTCTGAACTGCAGCTGCGCGGCACCGTGCTCAACAACACGGTGAACATCAACACGCGCATGGCGCCCGACCTGTTCACCTGGAACGCCAAGGGCGTGCCGCTGGACCTGACCTACCGCTACACGCCCAACAAAGTGTCGGACCAAGGCGCGCTGAATATTTCGATCAACAACCAGTTCATTCGGGCTTATCCGCTGCAATCGCAGGAAGAACGCGCCAGCACCAAACACACGGTCTTGTTGCCCCTGTTTGACGACGGCAATGCGCTGACACGCTCAGACCTAAAAATCCCGGCCTTCCTGATTGGCGGCGACAACCAATTGCAGTTTTCCTTCCAGATCCCACCCAACGATCTGGGCCGCTGCGCATCCGCAGGACCCACCGAGCTGTTTGCCGCCATTGATCCGCAGTCAACCATCGATCTGACGGGCTTTCGGCACTACATAGCCATGCCCAACCTGGGGGCTTATGCCAACAGTGGCTTCCCCTTCACCCGGGTGGCCGACCTGGCCCAAACCTCCATCATCTTGCCCAACCAACCCACGCCAGCTGACGTGGAACTGTTCCTCACGGCCGTGGGCAGAATGAGCGCCTCCACGGGCTATCCTGGAACGCGCTTTCAGTTGCTGCGCGCAGCCGATGCAAAGAAAGCCGTTGACACCGACATTTTGGTGATCGCCCAAGCCGACAGCGATGGCCTGCTAGAACAGTGGAAAAGTCACCTGCCGCTGCTGCTGGCAGCAGGCATTCGCTCGGTGCAGCCGCTTGAGCGCGCCATGGGCTCTTTTATTGACTTGTTTGACATTGAATCCAGCCAGTTCCGATCGACCTCAGGTGGCTTGGCCGTTTTGCAAGGCACAGGCCCACTGGCAGCGATGACGAGCTTCGAGTCGCCGCTCACAGCCGGACGCAGCGTGGTAGCCCTGACCGCTACCGACAAAGACGCGATGGCCTTGCTGGGCCAGGCCCTCAACGACAGTGGCAAGATCAACAACCTGCGGGGCGACCTGGGTGTGATGCGCGGCAACGCCATCGAGAGCTTCCGCATCAATCCGGTGTATTACGTGGGCGATCTGCCTTGGTGGCAGCGCCTGTGG
The DNA here is from genome assembly GCA_047636095.1 of Hydrogenophaga sp. Lineage (GTDB taxonomy): Bacteria > Pseudomonadota > Gammaproteobacteria > Burkholderiales > Burkholderiaceae_C > Hydrogenophaga. Next base: position 1,562 of record JBLIJY010000196.1, read on the forward strand.
TTCCACCTGCACAGCCATCCACTGCTGCTGGCCTTGGTGGGCCTTGGCGCTGGCCTGCTGCTAACCTTCATCGTTTATGCGGCTTTGCGCAGCATGGCGCAACGCCGTCTCACCGACAACCATGACTGACTCTCATCGCCGACGCACCCTGTTAAAGGCCAGCACAGGCGCTGCGCTTCTCGCTTGGCTGCCAAGCGCGCAGGCCCAGCAAAAAACCCCTGCGCCCAGCGCAGCCCCCTCGGCATGGCCTGCGTGGGACACCTTCAAAGCCCAGTTCGTCAGTAAAGATGGTCGCGTCATCTCTGAAGATGGCACAGGCGTGCAGACCTACTCCGAGGGCCAGGCCTACGCGCTGTTCTTTGCGCTGGTGGCCAACGACCGCCCGATGTTCGACAAGTTGTTGCGCTGGACGGAAGACAACCTGTGCGGGGGCGACATCACCGCGCGCCTGCCTGCCTGGCTCTGGGGCAAACGCCCAGACGGCACTTGGGGGGTGATCGACGACAACGCTGCCTCAGACGCCGACCTGTGGATCGTCTACGCTCTGGGCGAAGCCGGCAGACTGTGGAAGGAAGATGCCTACCAGGCGCGGGCTGCGCTGCTGGCCGCCCGCGTGCTGCGCGAGGAAACCGCCGACATACCTGGACTGGGGCCCACGCTGTTGCCCGCACCCAAAGGCTTTGTGCAAGCCAAAGGCCGCTGGCGCCTGAACCCGAGCTACATGCCCATGCACCAGATGCACTGGCTGGCGGCAGCCAATCTGGATCCGCAGTGGAAGAAGCTGGTGGACAGTTCGCTCAAGGTCATCCTCGGTTCGTCGCCCAAGGGCTTCACGCCCGACTGGACGGTTTACGACGCCAAGCAAGGCTTTTTGATCGACGACCAGGACCCAACTAAAAAAGGCCAGGGTTCCTACGACGCCATTCGCGTTTATCTGTGGGCGGGCGTGATGCATACCAAGGCGCCAGGGCGCAAAGCGCTGCTCGATACCCTGTCTCCCATGGCCCGCTACGTGCGCGAGCAGGGCTACCCACCCGAGTCGATCGACATCCTGACTGGCCAAGCTTCAGGACCCGCGCCCTCGGGCTTTTCTGCTGCGCTGTTGCCATTCCTTCGCGCAGTGGGGGATGAGAAAGCGCTGCAATCGCAGCGCCTGCGGCTGCAAGCAAGGCCGCTGCGGCCCGCTGCCTACTACGAGCAGATGCTGGGGCTGTTTGGGCTGGGGGCCTTCGAGCGCCAGTACCGGTTCACGGCAACAGGCCAGCTGGTGGCGCGGTGGAAGCCGTAACTAAGCGCTGTGCAGCGCCTCCAAAGCGGTTCCCTGCGCCAGTGCCTGCCGGTAGCCCGCCTCAATTGCCCGCTCGCGGAAATCGCGTGACAGGCTCACCCAGTAGCCGAAATCAGGCTTGAGCACCAGGTCGGCGAACCTGGCGTCGGCATCGATCAAGGCTTTCTTGCGCCGATCCGAGTCGAGGTAGCGCTCAGCGCCGGGAGGCCTGCGGTCGAGGTGGGCGGTGGCGTCAACCGCCAGCACGCGCACGGCGCCGAGCGCGCGCGCCACGCGCACCGGCATGGGCGTTGACCAGTCGGGGTCCACATAGCGCTCGCCGCGGATGCGCACCGGAGCGAACTGGCCCTCGATCGCGCTGGAGGCCTGCACCGCCAGGCCCACGTCGCCAGCGGTGAAGGCCACCGTCACCCCATCGCCTTGCCGCGCCGCCACACAGGCCATGGCGCGCGGCATGCGCTCCAGCTGGGTTTGGGGTGCGGCGCTGCGCACCAGGTCGGCGATGGCGCTGCCGCTCAGCATGTCTTCGCCCCAGGCTAGGCGCGCCAGCGCGAGCGGTTGCAGGTCAAGAGCCAGGGTTTCGATGTCGCGCGCGCTCAAGCCGGCGGCGTACAGACTGCCGACCAGCGAGCCCGCCGAGGCACCCACGACCAGGTCGGGCACCAAACCCAGCTCGTCGAGCGCCTTCAGCACACCCACATGCGCAAACCCGCGCGGTCCGCCCGAGCTGAACACCCAGGCGGTGCGCGGTGGGCGGGCAAGCGGCGCTGCGCGGGGTGCGTTGGGGCCGTTGTGGTTGCGGTCGGGGTTGAGGGTGCAGCCGGCTAACGCACCAATGGCACCAACGGCACCAACCGCACCCAGGGCACCCGCGAGCAGCAAGCGCCGGCGCGTCAGCGGCACGCGCACCACGGAGAGTTCACTGGCGTGCCGCCTTGGCCGCGGCCACTTCACCGGCCAGCTGCTCACCGCTCTTGTAATGCGGCACGCGCAGCACCATGCGCTTGGTGCGCTGCCAGAAGCTGTTGTTGCCGCTCACCTCTTCAGACCAGTACTTCTCGGCCAGCGCGAAGTTGGCGGGCTCGTCGAGTTCCCAGCCGTCCTGGCTGGCTTGGCCACCGAAGATGTAGAGCTTGCCGTCGGTGATTTTCCAGGTGTCGGGATCGCCGCCCCACGGAATGCCGTAGGCGATGCCGTTGGCGCAATAGCCGCCGTACTGCGGCAAATAGCGCTGGGGCGACTGCTCAAACTGCGCTTGGTGGGCGGCGCTGGCAAACCAGAAACTCACGCCTTCAAAGGTGCTCTGGTGCTCGGCAATGCCTTGCCGGTAAGCCCCTTCGGTGAAATAGGCCACCACATCGGCGCCTTTGAGCATCACACGCTCGCTGGGCGGCATCTCCACCGCATTGACCGGTTTGAGGGTGCCCGAAGGGTTCTGGGCCGACAGGGCGCTGCAGCCACTGAGCCCGCCCGCCAGCGCGGCGAGCAGGGTGAAGGCGGTCAGCGAACGGGCGAGGTGAGAGGCGGTGGCGGTCATGAGGTGATGTCGGCGGGAATGGATGGAGATGGTGTCTGACGCTTCAACGAGGCAGCGGTAACGGCGGTAGCGGGCATGGAAGGTGCAGCCGGCACAGCCGTCCAACCCGCCATCGGATCAGCCAGCGGCGCAGTAAGTTCAGCGTAGGGCGCCCGCCAGCCCAGCAGCGCGCTGGCCGCTTCGCAGCGCGCGCGCAGGTCGGCCGGGTCGCGTCCACCCAGGTGGGTGATGCCGTAGCGGTAGCTGCCCAGCCACTTGAAGTCTCGCGCAATCGACCCAGCCGATTTGGGGTAGGGGAACAACAGCGCGTCGGGGCAGGCCTGGGTGAAGGCGCGGGTCTGCGTGGCGCTGGGCAGGTGCGCCCGCTCTGCAGGATCAAAAACGCGGTAGACAAAGCTGGCCGCCGCGCCCGCCGTGGGCGCGCTGCGCCGCGCGCTGGCCGGGTCGCGTCCATGGGCCAGGGCGAAGGCCATCGCGTGCAGATCGACGCCCAGCACGCGGCGGTACAGATCGGAATACTGCGAGGCCATGCGCGGGTTGAACTCGATCACGGTCAGCCGGTCGCTCGCAGCGTCGTAAAAAAACTCCATGTTGAACAGCCCGTGGGTGAAACCCACCGCCGCCAGAAAGCGCCGAGCCACATCCAGCGCGCGCGCCTGCACCGCGCTGGGCAGCCGCGTGGGCACCTCGTGGCGCATGAAAGCCTGGGTGCCGGGGAACATGATGGCGTCGACCACGCCGACCGCGTGGGTCTGGCCGTTGAACACATAGCCGTCGAGG
>JBLIJY010000197.1:0-5133 GCA_047636095.1 Hydrogenophaga sp.
GCCAGCGCAGCGTTCGGGCCACAGCGCGGCGACCACGCAGGCGGCGCGGCCACCCCAGTCGTAACCTGCGAGCACGGCGCGCTCGATACCGAGTGCATCCAGCAGCGACAGCAAATCGGCGCCGAGTGCGGCCTGCTCGCCCGAGCGGGGCGTGTCGGCGCTCAGGAAGCGCGTGCCACCAAAGCCGCGCAAATGGGGCACGACGACGCGGCAGCCCGCAGCCGCCAACACCGGCGCCACCTCAGCATAGGCATGGATGTCGTAAGGAAAGCCGTGCATGAGCAACACGGGCGGGCCGTCGGCCGGACCGGCACTGAAGTAAGACACGTCCAGCACGCCCGCGCGCACCGTCGACAAGGGAACCATTTGCCCGCTGGTTGTCATGTTGTCAGTACAGCACCACGCCCCGGATCGATTCGCCGCGCTTCATCAGATCGAACCCCTTGTTGATGTCCTCCAGCGGCATGGTGTGGGTGATCAGGTCGTCGATGTTGATCTTGCCCTCCATGTACCAGTCGACGATCTTGGGCACGTCGGTGCGCCCGCGCGCGCCGCCGAAAGCCGAGCCTTCCCACTTGCGGCCGGTGACCAGCTGGAACGGGCGCGTGCTGATTTCGGCACCGGCCTCGGCCACGCCAATGATGATGCTGCGGCCCCAGCCCTTGTGGGTGCACTCCAGCGCGTCGCGCATCACCTTCGTGTTGCCGATGCACTCGAAAGAATAGTCGGCCCCGCCATCGGTGAGCTGGACGATGGCGTCGACCACGTTGTCCACTTCTTTCGGGTTGATGAAGTGCGTCATGCCAAATTTCCGGGCCATCTCCTGGCGGGCCGGGTTGATGTCTACGCCGATGATTTTGTCGGCGCCCACCATCTTGGCGCCCTGAATCACGTTCAGGCCAATGCCACCCAGGCCGAACACCACCACGTTGGCGCCGGCCTCCACCTTCGCGGTGAACAGCACCGCGCCAATGCCGGTGGTGACACCGCAGCCGATGTAGCAGACCTTGTCGAACGGCGCGTCTTGGCGGATCTTGGCCAGCGAAATCTCGGGCGCCACCGTGTAGTTGCTGAAGGTCGAGGTGCCCATGTAGTGAAAGATGGGCTGGCCGTCCAGACTGAAGCGGGAGGTGGCGTCGGGCATCAGGCCCTTGCCTTGCGTGCCGCGAATGAGCTGGCACAAATTGGTCTTGCGGCTCAGGCAGAACTTGCACTGGCGGCACTCGGGCGTGTACAGCGGAATGACGTGGTCGCCCTTCTTGAGCGTGGTCACGCCCGGGCCCACATCCACCACGATGCCCGCGCCTTCGTGGCCCAGGATGGCGGGGAAGATGCCCTCGGGATCAGCGCCCGAGAGCGTGTAGTAATCGGTGTGGCAGATGCCAGTGGCCTTGATTTCCACCAGCACCTCACCCAGCTTCGGACCCTGCAGGTCCACGGTTTCGATGGTGAGCGGCTGGCCTGCTTTCCAGGCGACGGCGGCACGGGTTTTCATAGGACTTCCTCAATGAATCGACGATCCGTTGAGGTTACCGCATGGGACCTGGGTAGCGGCTCAGCTTGGGGTCAACGCCCCTTCAATCTGCCCGCGCTCCATCCAGGAACCACTTGCCAAACAGGGCGCGTTCTTCCTCGGTCAGACCGGTGGCGTTGTTCATCGGCATGAGTTTGCTCACCACCACCTGCTGATACACCGCCTGGGCATGCAGTTTCAGTTCTTCAGGCGAATCCAGCCGCACACCCTTGGAGGCCAAGGCCGCGCCGTGACACATCACACAGCGCTGCTCGATCACCGGCTTGAGTTCCGCATAGCCCACCGTCTCGGGCAAGGCCACGGCAGCGACCGGCGCCGGCCTGAGCCAGACGATGAGCGCGATCAGCACCACCACACCCACCGCCGCGTATTTCCACGGGTGCGGGTTTCGGCCCAGCTTGAAGCCGTGGCGCAGCACAAAAAACTGCCGAATGGCGGCGCCGGCAAACATCATGCCGATGAGAATGAGCCAGTTCTGCGGGTGCGCGTAGGTGAAGCTGTAGTGGTTGCTGAGCATGGCAAACAGCACCGGCAGCGTGAAGTAGGTGTTGTGCACGCTGCGCTGCTTGCCGCGTTTGCCGTGGATCGGGTCCACCGGTCTGCCGGCCTTCAGATCGGCCACCACGGTGCGCTGGCCGGGAATGATCCAGAAGAACACGTTGGCGCTCATGGCCGTTGCAATCATGGCGCCAGTCAGCAAGAAAGCGGCGCGCCCGGCGAACATGTTGGTGGACGCGTAAGCCGCCACGCACACCAGCAACAGCACCAGCGCGCCCACCTTGGCGTCGCCGTTCTTGCTTTGGCCCAGGGTGCGGCAGATGGCGTCGTACAGCAGCCAGAAAACCACCAGGAACGCCAGCGCAGCAGTGATGGCACCGGCCGGGCTCCAGTCCATCACCTTGGGATCGATCAGGTAAACGCTGGGGCTCCACAGGTAGGAGATCAAAAACAGCGCAAAGCCCGAGAGCCAGGTGGAATAGCTTTCCCAGTAAAACCAGTGCAGGTTCTCAGGCAACTTAGGCGGTGACACCGCGAACTTCACCGGGTGGTAGAAGCCGCCGCCGTGCACGGCCCAGAGCTCACCGCTCACGCCGTCTTTTTTCAGTTGCTCGTCTTCGGGCGGCGTGAGGCTGCTGTCGAGAAAGACGAAATAGAAGGAAGAGCCAATCCAGGCAATGGCGACGATGACGTGCAGCCATCGCAGCAGCAGGTTGCCCCAATCGAGCAGGTAGGTATCCATGGCGCCTCAACAGGACGGCCGAGCCGTCGGTTCGTGCGACCCACCACCGCGGAGGCTCTGAGTCGGCTGAGGGCCGCGATTGAATGCCCAGGCTGTGCTGGGCATCCGCTCCGCTGCGACCAGACCAAAATTGTATACAGTTTCTGAAAACATTTGGGCTTAGGAAATCCTGAACGACACTGCGCCGCCGGTCGTTCAGAGCGCATGCAACAACTGGGCCACGACCGAGGCCGCAATCACCTCGGGCGCCTTGCCCGCAATGCCGGGCAGGCCAATCGGGCAGGTCACATGGTCCAGCTCGGCATCGCTGAAGCCCCGCTGGCGCAAGCGGCTGCGAAAAGTGGCCCATTTGGTGCCGCTGCCGATCAGCCCCACAAACGGCAGATCGGCCTGGGCGCGATGGCGCAGCAGGCAGGCCGCCACTACCTCCAGGTCTTCGGCGTGGGAAAAACTCATGATCAGCACCCGCGAGCCAGGCGCCAGATCGCGCACCGCAGCCGCGACCGGCTCGGAATGTTCGGTCTGCACACCGGGTGGCAACGGGTCGGGGAACACCTCGTCGCGGCTGTCGATCCAGTGCACCCCAAACGGCAGTGGCGAGAGCGCATGCACCAAGGCTCGGCCCACGTGGCCGCCACCGAACAGCGCCACCGGCGTCACCGGTGATGCGAGCCGGTCGCGCAACGCGGACGCATCAACGTCGGTGATGGGCTCAAAGCACAGCGAGAGCGCGCCGCCACAGCACTGGCCCAGGCTGGGGCCGAGCACCACGTCGCGCGTCCAGCTGCCGGGGTGGGCGGGCGGGGCCAGCAAACGCGCCCGAGCTTGAGCGATGGCCTCCCACTCCAGGTGCCCGCCACCAATGGTGCCCACCAGGGCGTCGGCGAACACCACCATCCAGGTGCCGACCTCGCGCGGCACCGAGCCGCGCGCACGGGTCACGCTGACCAGAACAGCGGGCTCAAGTGCCAGACGGCGCAAACAGTCCTCCAGGTGGTGGGTCATCAAAAGTTCGTTGTGGCGAAGAAGCCGTGAAATTGTGTGGAATCGTAAAGCCATCGCCAAGCTCTCAGTATGGCGCCGCTGCAGCCACGGCCCCATGCACAAATCGCCATACACTGCACACGCTCGCCGACATCGGCCAGACTTCTGGGAAGACCACCATGAGGACAAAAACCTCCACCCGGCACGGTCGTATTTGGCGTTGGCTGGGGCTGTGCTCGGTGGCTCTGCTCGCCGCTTGCGCCTCGCCGCCACCCGCTCCACTCACGGTGCCACCGCTGATGCCCGCACTCGCACCGCCACCGACGCCTGTGGTGGTTTTGCCCGCGCCGGCACTGATCTCCAACGCCGTCACACCCAAGGACTACCGACGCGATGGCGCGCGCCATCTCTATGGACTGAACGCCCACCGTATTTTCAAGGGTCAGATGCCGCCGCTGATGCAAGCGGTGGGTGTGCTCGATGTGGAACTTGACGATCGAGGCAATGTGCGCCACGTGAGCTGGATGCGCGCGCCCTCTCACGTGCCCCATGTAATGCGTGAGATCGAGCGCACGGTGCGCGCTGCCGCGCCCTTCCCCGCACCCATGCGCCTGGGCGGCGTGACCTACCGCGACATCTGGCTGTGGGACCGCAGCGGCAACTTCCAGCTCGACACCCTCACCGAAGGCCAGCGCCTGCGGTGAGCCCCCGGTTTCTCAACGGCTGATGAGCCCGCGCCCAGCGTGCTCTTTTTTGCCTTGACGCCTGAAGCGCTCAGCTCCCCCGGTAGGTCGAGTAGCTCCAGGGGCTGACCAGCAACGGCACGTGGTAGTGCTGCTCCACATGGGCCACGCCAAAGTCGAGCGTCACGCGGTTGAGAAAATTGGGCTCGGGCAATGCAACGCCCCGGGCGGCGAAGTAGCCTTTGACGTCGAACACCAGGCGGTAGGTACCGGCCTTGAGGCTGGCGTTGTCGTACAGCGGACCGTCCGGGTTGCGGCCATCGGCGTTGAGGGTGAAGCGCTTGACCAAGGTGGCCTGATCGCCTTCGGTGGTGAAGAGCTCAACGCCCATACCGGCGGCAGGGCAACCGTGCATGGTGTCCAGAACGTGGGTGCTCAGGCCCATGGTGTCTCCTTGTGTGGTGTCGAACGAACTCGGTCGTGAGAAAGCAGTCCACTGAAAGTGTATACACTTTTTGTTTTTCTCGATATGATGATTTCATGGAAATCTCAAGCACCCACCACATCGTCGAGTCGCTGACCCGGGCCATTGTGGAACACCGGCTGCATCCTGGCACCAAGTTGGCGGAACAGAAGCTGGCTGACCACTTCGGCGTCTCGCGCACCTTGGTGCGCCAGGCGCTGTTTCAGCT
>JBLIJY010000198.1:0-5117 GCA_047636095.1 Hydrogenophaga sp.
CCCATCAGCGCCTCGCGCACCTTGGCTGGATCGGCACCGGCCTTGCTGGCGAACAACAGCGCCTCGGCCACCGCCTCGATGTTGAGCGCCACGATGATCTGGTTCGCCACCTTGGTGGTCTGACCGTCGCCGTTGCCGCCGACCAGCGTGATGTTTTTGCCCAGCGCGTCGAACAGCGGCTTGACGCGATCGAATGCGGCCTGTGGCCCGCCGACCATGATGGTCAGGCTCGCGGCCTTGGCGCCCACCTCGCCGCCGCTGACCGGCGCGTCCAGATACTCGCAGCCCAGGTCGTTGATCTTCTTGGCAAACTGTTTGGTGGCCATGGGGCTAATCGAGCTCATGTCGACCACGGTTTTGTCTTTCGACAAACCTTTGGCCACGCCGCTCTCGCCAAACAGCACATCTTCCACATGCGGTGTGTCGGGCACCATGATGAGGATGATGTCGGCCCGCTTGGCCACCTCGGTGGCGCTGGTGCAAATGGTGGCGCCCTGCTCGGCAAAGGCTTCGGGTACTTTGCTGCGGCTGCTCACGAAGAGCTGGTGGCCCGCCTTGATGAGGTTGAGCGCCATGGGCGTGCCCATGATGCCCAGGCCGATGAATCCGACTTTGAGTCCGCTTTTGGTCATGGTGATGTCTCCTCTTGTTGTCTTGTTAATGTGTTCACAGCGTCTGCCCGTGGGCAGCGACCCAACCCAGACCCGCATCGGTGCCGCCAGGGCCGCTGTCTTTCGGTTTGTATTCGCAGCCGATCCAGCCGGGGTAACCCAGCGCATCCAGGTGTTCGAAAAGGAAGCGGTAGTGGATCTCGCCGGTGCCCGGCTCGTTGCGCGCCGGGTTGTCGGCCAGCTGGATGTGGCCGATGCGCGCCAGATGCTGCTTCAGGGTGGCGGCCAGTTCGCCTTCCATGCGCTGCGCGTGGTAGATGTCGTATTGCAGGTAGAGGTTAGAGGACCCCACTTCGTCCATGATGGCCAGCGCTTGTGCGGTGCGGTTGACGAAGAAGCCCGGAATGTCGAAGGTGTTGATGGGCTCCATCAGCAACCGGATGCCGCGCTCGCCCAGCGCGTGGGCCGCGAACGTCAGGTTGTCCACCAGCGTGCGGCGCGCATCGTCTTCGCTCACGCCCGCCGGTGCGATTCCCGCCAGCGCGTTCATCTGCGGCGGCTTCAGCACCGCAGCGTAGGCCAGCGCTTGGTGCACCCCGTCGCGAAACTCACCCGCCCTGTCGGGGTGGCAGGCGATACCGCGCTCACCACTGGCCCAGTTGCCAGCGGGCAGGTTGTGCAGCACCAGCTGCAGGCCGTTGTCTTTCAGGCGTTGGGCGATGTCTTCGGCGGCGAAGTCGTACGGAAACAGAAACTCGACGGCTTGGAAGCCCGACTGGGCGGCGGCGGCAAAGCGATCGAGGAACGGCAGCTCGTTGTAGAGCATGGTGAGGTTGGCGGCGAAGCGGGGCATGTTCAATTCCTTGCTGGTGTGCGGATGGTGGTCATTCCAACAACCCAGCTGTCATCAGGCCTTCGCGCCCTTCGGGGTGCAGGCACTCGATGTCTTCAAACTCGTTGATCGCGTTGATCTCGGTGCCCATGGCGATGTTGGTCACCTTCTCCAGAATCACTTCCACCACCACCGGCACCCGGAATTCTTTGGCCATGGCCTGGGCTTCGCGCAGGGCATCCTGCATCTTGGCTGGGTCGGTGACCCGCAGCGCCTTGCAACCCAGGCCCGTCACCACCGCCTGATGATCCACGCCGTAGCCCTTGAGCACTGGGTCGTCCACGTTCTGGTTCTCAAACGCGAGCTGTACGCAATAGTCCATCTCAAAGCCGCGCTGGCTCTGGCGGATCAGGCCGAGGTAGCTGTTGTTCACCAGCACCTGCACATAGGGAATGCGGAACTGCGCACCCACCGCGAGTTCTTCGACCAAAAACTGGAAGTCGTAGTCGCCCGAGAGGCCCACCACCGTCTTGGTCGGGTCGGCTGCGGCCACGCCGATGGCGGCCGGAATCGTCCAGCCCAGCGGGCCAGCCTGGCCGCAGTTGATCCACTGGCGCGGACCGTAGACGCGCAGGAACTGCGCACCAGCAATTTGCGACAGGCCGATGGTGGAGACGTAAATGGTGTCGCGACCGAAGGCGGCGTTCATCTCTTCGTAAACGCGCTGCGGCTTGATCGGCACGTTGTCGAAATGCGTTTTGCGCTGCATGAGCTTTTTGCGCTCGGCGCAGCGGGCCGCCCATTCCGAATAGTCCTTGAGCTGCTTGGCGGCCTGGCGCTCGCGCGCCACCTGCAAGAAGAGTTCGAGCGCGATCTTGGCGTCGGACACGATGCCCAGGTCGGGATTGAACACGCGGCCAATCTGGGTCGGCTCGATGTCCACATGCACAAAGGTGCGGCCTTGCGTGTAGACCTCCACCGAGCCGGTGTGTCGGTTGGCCCAGCGGTTGCCGATGCCCAGCACAAAGTCGCTCGCGAGCAGGGTCGCGTTGCCGTAGCGGTGACTGGTCTGCAGGCCCACCATGCCGGCCATCAGCGGATGGTCGTCGGGGATGCTGCCCCATGCCATCAGCGTGGGAATCACCGGCACACCGGTGAGCTCGGCCAACTCCACCAACAGGTCGGAAGCGTCAGCGTTGATGATGCCGCCACCGGCCACAATGAGCGGTTTGTTCGACGCCATCAGCATGTCCAGCGCCTTCTCCACCTGCTTGCGCGTGGCAGCAGGTTTGTAGACCGGCAGCGGCTCGTAGGTGTCGATGTCGAATTCGATCTCGGCCATCTGCACATCGATCGGCAGATCGATCAACACCGGTCCGGGACGGCCCGAGCGCATCAGGTGAAAAGCCTGCTGGAACACACGGGGCACCAGCGCCGGCTCGCGCACCGTCACCGCCCATTTCGTGACCGGTTTGGCGATGCTCTCGATGTCGACCGCCTGGAAGTCTTCTTTGTACAGGCGCGCGCGCGGCGCCTGACCGGTGATGCACAGAATCGGAATGCTGTCGGCAATCGCCGAGTACAGGCCGGTAATCATGTCGGTGCCAGCTGGGCCACTGGTGCCGATGCACACGCCGATGTTGCCGGCTCGGGCGCGGGTGTAACCCTCGGCCATGTGGGACGCGCCTTCGACATGGCGCGCCAATATGTGGGCAATCGTCTGGCGCTCGCGCAACTGGGCGTACAGCGGGTTGATGGCGGCACCGGGCACGCCAAAGGCTTGGCTGATGCCTTCTTTTTCCATCACGAGCACGGCGGCCATGGCGGCCTTCATTTTGGGCATGGGTTTGTCTCCTCGGGTGTGCGAGCCGCAACACGCAACCCACGACTGGGATGCTATTGAAGACTTTGCATGATGAGAATGGCATCATCCGTACTTCGATTCGATACTCTCGGTACGCAATCGAGGAGACCCCATGGACCGCTTCAAGGAAATCGAGGCCTTTGTGCAGGTGATGGAGCACGGCAGTCTGGCTGCAGCCGCGCTGCACGCGGACATCACGCCGGTGATGATGGGACGTCGCATGGACGCGCTGGAGAAGCGCCTGGGCACGCAGCTGATCCACCGCTCCACGCGACGCTTGGCGCTCACGGAGGCGGGGGCGAGTTTTCTGGACGAGTGCCGCGCGCTGCTCAAGCAGTGGGCGGCGGCCGAAGCTACGGTGTCGTCGCAGCGCCTGAGCGCCAGCGGGCACCTGGTGGTGTCGGCACCGGCTGCGTTCGGGCGGCTGCATGTGGCGCCGCACGCTGCGGGTTTTCTCAAGGCCAATCCGAAGGTGAAGCTGTCGTTCAACCTGACCGACCGGGTGGTGGACCTGGTGCGCGACGGCTACGACCTGGGCCTGCGCATCGGCGGTGTGATCGACCCCAACTTTGTCGCCATCAAGCTGGCCACGAATCAGCGCGTGGTGTGCGGCACACCAGCCTACTTCCGCAAACACGGTAAACCCACCGCACTCGCTGATCTGGCACAACACAACTGCCTGGCCTTCAACCTGCAAGGCGGGCAGCAGCGCGGCTGGTACTTTCAGCAGGGCGGCAAACCCGTGACGATCCGCGCCGACGGCAACCTCGACTGCAACGACGGCGAGCTGCTGCACCACTGGGTGAGCGAGGGCATGGGCCTGGGCTGGCGCAGCACCTGGGAAATTCAGGCGCAGCTGCAGCGCGGCGAACTGGTCACCGTGTTGGAAAAGTTCGCGCTACCGGCCTACGACATCTTGGCGGTGTACCCCCAGCAGCGGCACCTGCCGGCCAAGGTGCGGTTCTTCATCGAGCACCTCAAGAAAATCTACGCACGCCCTCACTATTGGATGAAGTGACATGACCCCCAGCACCTTGTTGATCCACAACGCCACTTGCCTCGCCACCTTCGATCACGCCGAGCCCCAACAAGGCCGTGAGTTGAAAGACGCTTCGCTGTTCGTGCGCGGCAACCGCATCGAGTGGATCGGCCCTGCCGCCGAGCTGCCGCCTGCGCTGCGAGACGAGGCCAGCGAGGTAATCGACGCGCGCGGTCACCTGGTCACGCCTGGATTGGTGAACACCCACCACCACATGTACCAGTCGCTCACCCGGGCTATGCCGGGTGTGCAGAATGCCGAGCTGTTTGGCTGGCTGCGCGGGCTCTATCCCATCTGGGCCGGGCTCACGCCCGAGATGGTGCGGGTATCCACCCAGGTCGCCATGGCCGAGCTGCTGATGAGCGGCTGCACCACCAGCAGCGACCACCTTTATGTCTATCCCAACGGTGTGCGGCTGGACGACAGCATCGGGGCTGCGCAGCAAATCGGCATGCGGTTCGTCGCCACGCGCGGCAGCATGAGCGTGGGCCAGAGCGCCGGCGGTCTCCCACCCGACGCGGTGGTGGAGCAAGAAGAGGCCATCCTGAAAGACAGCCAGCGCCTGATCGAGGCCCACCACGACGCCGCGCACGGCAGCATGCTGAACATCGCGCTGGCGCCCTGCTCACCGTTCTCCGTCAGCCCCGCACTGATGCGCGAGACCGCGGCCCTGGCGCGCAGCTTTCGGGGCCAAGGCGTGCGCCTGCACACCCATTTGGCCGAAAACGACCACGACGTCGCCTACAGCTTGGAGAGGTTCAACCAGACACC
>JBLIJY010000199.1:0-5107 GCA_047636095.1 Hydrogenophaga sp.
TGTGGTCTACGACACCCGCTTCCTCGACAGCTTCCTGGCCGACGACAAGCGCGCCATTGCGCAAGACAACAGCGTCTACGACTGGCGCCCCCAGGTGCCTGTGACGCTGTTCCATGGCCGCGCCGATAGCACCGTGCCCTACGTCAGTTCTGAGCGTACGTTGGAGGCCATGAAGCGAAACGGTGCGGGTGACGATCAGGTGTCGCTGACCGACTGCCGCGCCGTGCCAACTGGCCATCTCGAATGCGTGGCGCCTTTCATCGCGTTCCTGCTCGACCGGATCGAGCCAAAGGCCAGCGGCCTCTGATCAGCTTCGCGCGCCTGGCGGCAAACTGTCACCGCTCCGTTTGAGCCAAAGGCCAGGCGTCCGTGTTCGTGCGCCGACCCTTGATTGGGGCTGCCAGTTCTCGAACCGATCTTTCTTGGTACAGAGTTTGCCGCTCTGTTGTGTGGTCATGCATGACCCAAGTCTTCCTACGAAAAAATCGCCGTGTCCAACGTGAGCCAGGCCACCTCGGGCTGCTTCTCCACCACGATGCGCTCGCGCTCCAGCCTGTAGGTCAGCTGGCAGTTCTGCCTGGGATTGGACAGCACGGCGGGATTGAAGACCGCTGTGTTTTCACCAGCAGGCCGGCGCACAGACCGGGTCAGCAGACCTGGGTGGCCCTCGCGGTGAATCCTCGCCCCTACCGACTGGCAAAACGCGTAGTCCGAAGGGTGCAAAAGATTCGGGTGAGCCTCTGCTTGACGGAAATCCAGCAGTGCCGCATTGCACGCCACCGAGTACACCTTGCGCTCGGCGATGACCGTCAGCCGCTCAAATCCCGCGTCACTCAGCAAGCCGCGATACCAGTGGTGGGCGGACTCATAGACCGTGGTCTCGACCGACTCCGATCCATACCAGACGCCGTAGCTGCCATCAGAAAACCGACTGGTATGTCCATGCTGGAACGGCCACATGATGGCGTTGAACCATTGGGCGTCCTCGAACGGCCGATCGATGATTGGCACCCTGGATCGGTAGGGTAGTAGCTTGACCTCGTCTTCCCCCGTTTGCGCCAGCAGCCACTCGGCCGGATCATCCGTCAGGTCATCGAACAGGTCCTGCGACTGACGCAGCGACACAATGTTTCGTGCAACATCCTGGTGAACATCGGCCAGCGTGAGTCGGGCAAACAGGGAATTCATTCCTGGCCCCGCTCAAACGCCCTGCGCTCTGTCCAGGTAGCCGCGCACCATCAGCAGTCCCGCAAAGCCCCACTCTTTGATCACCTCAACCGGGGTCAAGTTGTCGAAAGCCTTGTTGCGGGTGGTCATCCAGCGGTAGGCCAGGTCCCGGTTCTGCGGAAACAGCAGACGCAGGTTCTTGTAGATGCCCCACAAGTGACCCACACGCTCGTACTGGTCACGACTGGTGCCGATTGGTTTGCCGCTGCGGTAATTCGACAATGCCGCCCTGTTGCTGGCGGCAATGCCCAGCAGCGCCGCCTGATCCTCAGTGCTCAACGTCCAGTGGTCGAGCAAGGTCATGACCATCTTGGCCAGGGCGCCACGGTCTTGTGACTCGGCCACTTCACGTTCAGCTACCAAGCCCATGGTTGTCTCCTTGTTTGGGGTCGATCCAAGGCTTGAGTGCAGTGGATCGTTTTTAAAAAAACAAATTTTGTTTTTATTCAAGCAAATGCATGGCGATGCTGGAAGTCAAGCACCACGCCCAGGCAGAGCTGGAGCAGGCGGTTGATCATGTGTTCGAGCGCTTTGGCAGCCAGTTCAAGATGGATTTTTGACTCGATGGACTTCTGCCAACTGACCCATGGCGAGGGCCAGCGCTACACCTCAGCTTGTAAAACTCGCTTTGAAACAGCAGCTGTTGCACGCCCGTACGGCTTGGCTGCTTGCGTCGCCGACATTCTCGATCTGACGGTGGCCGCTGGCGGCACCACCAGCCAGCGCAAATCGACCCCCACAGGTAAGCGAGATAATCCCAGTTTCCTTTCGACATTCCTGCACCGGACACGCCCTCCATGAGCTTCGCCCCCCTGCAAAACGACACCTTCCTGCGCGCCTGCCTGCGCCAATCCACCGATCACACGCCGGTGTGGCTGATGCGCCAAGCCGGGCGCTACCTGCCCGAGTACTGCGCCACGCGCGCCAAGGCGGGCAGCTTCATGGGGCTGGCGACCAACGTGGACTACGCCACCGAGGTCACGCTGCAACCGCTGGAGCGCTACGCGCTGGATGCGTCCATTTTGTTTTCCGACATCCTGACCGTGCCCGACGCCATGGGCCTGGGCCTGACCTTCCAGATCGGCGAAGGCCCGAAGTTTGCCAAGACGGTGCGCACCGAGGCCGACGTAGCCGCGTTGGCCGTGCCCGACATGGAGAAGCTGCGCTATGTGTTCGACGCGGTCACCTCGATCCGCAAGGCGCTCAACGGCCGGGTGCCACTGATCGGTTTTTCGGGCAGCCCCTGGACGCTGGCCTGCTATATGGTCGAGGGCGGTGGTTCAGACGACTACCGCGCGGTCAAGACCCTGATGTATTCGCGCCCCGACCTGATGCACCAGATTCTGGCGATCAACGCCGATTCGGTGGCGCAATACCTCAACGCGCAAATTGACGCGGGCGCACAGGCGGTGATGGTGTTCGACAGTTGGGGCGGCGTGCTGGCTGACGGCAAATTCCAGGAATTTTCGCTGGCCTACACCCGGCGCGTGCTGGCGCAACTGCAGCGCGAGAAAGACGGCGTGGTGATTCCGCGCCTCATTTTCACCAAGGGCGGCGGCCTGTGGCTCGACGAGATGAAAGACCTGGACTGCCATGTGCTGGGCCTGGACTGGACGGTGAACCTGGCCAAAGCGCGTGCGCTGGTGGGTGACTCGAAAGCGCTGCAAGGCAACATCGATCCCAACGTGCTGTTCGCTCCGCCAGAGCGCATCGATGCCGAGGTGGCAGCCGTGCTGGAGAGTTTTGGCAAGCCGCACCAAGGGACGGATGCCGGGCCCACGCACATTTTCAATCTGGGCCACGGCATCAGCCAGTTCACCCCGCCCGAGCATGTGACGGCGCTGGTGAATGCGGTGCACACGCACTCGCGCCGGCTGCGCGCGGTGGCCTGATGACCAGTGGACCTGACAGAACACCACAAAAAATTGCCGCGAACGCTCCACTTATGCACACAAACCGTGGTAGTTCTCCGCACATTTCTGTATGACCAGCAAGCCGGTCTGCTCCTGAAGAGCGAATCGGCAAGTTGTTGATTCCATTGAATCTTTGTGTTTTGCTGCTTTTTTGTGCAGGTCAACAAAGCCCTTGATTCATAAGGGTTCCCAGCCCCCGAGCCTGAGCTATCCACAAAGTTATCCACAGAAAACGGGAGCAACTTGATCGGTTGCACCGCACACCCCCACCAGCGGCGGCATCGAAATATTGCATTGAGGAAAACCCGCGCACCATGACCTGCTGGCCCAGTGTGATCGTGGCCACCCCGGCCCACAGCGGGGTGGGCTCGGCCTTGACTTACGCCAGCGATTCGCTGCTCGCGCCGGGCACCTTGGTGCGGGTGCCGCTGGGCTCGCGCGAGGTGTTGGGGGTCGTGTGGGACTGCCCAAATGCCCCGCCCGACGGGCTGGACGAAGCCAAGACCAAAGCGGTGGCGGGCACGCTCGACGGTCTGGCGCCGCTCAACGCGCGCTGGCGCCGGCTGGTGGCGTTTGCAGGCCACTACTACCAGCGCAGCGTGGGCGAAGTGGCGCTGGCCGCGCTGCCACCCCAGCTGCGCGAACTCGATGCGGTGCAACTGGCGCGTCGGCTGAAGAAAAAGGCCAAGGCGCTTGCAGGCGTCGCGCCGGAGCATGCCGATCCAGCCCGTCCAGCCCAGCCCGCCACGGCCAGCGGCCACCACGCACTCAGCGCAGAACAGACACTGGCGCTGGCTGCCCTGGAGACGGCCAGCGCGCCGGTGTTGCTCTATGGCGCCACCGGCAGTGGCAAAACCGAGGTGTATCTGCGCGCCACCGAGCGGGTGCTGAACGCGCCAGCGGTGGATGGCGTGCCCACCCAGGTGCTGGTGATGGTGCCCGAGATCAACCTCACGCCGCAGCTCGAAGCCCGGTTTCGCGAGCGCTTCGAGCCGCTGTGTGGCGCCGGTGCGGTGGTCAGCCTGCACAGCGGCATGACACCAGCGCAGCGCCTCACCAGCTGGCTGGCGGCGCACACCGGCACCGCGCGCATCGTTCTGGGCACGCGCATGGCGGTGTTTGCCAGCCTGCCCGGGCTGCGGCTGATCGTGGTCGATGAAGAACACGACCCGAGCTACAAGAGCCAGGAAGGCGCACGTTACTCGGCGCGCGACCTGGCGGTGTACCGGGCCAAGATCGAGACCGAGGCGCTGGCTGCGTCTGGGAGCACATCCGACGCACGCTGCCAGGTGATCCTGGGCTCGGCCACGCCCTCGCTGGAGAGCTGGCACGCCGCCGAGCAGGGCCGCTACCAGCGCCTCGCCATGCCAGCGCGCATTGGCGGCGGTGCGATGCCCAGGCTGCGGCTGGTGGACATGAACCACCAGCCCAAGGGCGCGCTGATCGCGCCACCGCTGCTGGCCGCGATGCTGGAGCGCATCGCGCGCGGCGAGCAGTCGCTGGTGTTGCTGAACCGGCGCGGGTATGCGCCGGTGCTGGCCTGTCACGACTGCGGCTGGAAAAGCGGCTGCCCACACTGCAGCGCCTTTCGCGTGTTCCACAAGCTCGACCGCACGCTGCGCTGCCACCACTGCGGTTTGACCGAACGCGTGCCGCGCGCCTGCCCAGACTGCGGCAACCTCGACATCGCCCCGGTGGGCCGGGGCACCGAGCAGGTGGAGGAACAGCTCGCGGCTCTGCTGACCGAGGCGCGGCGCCCCAATGGCGAGCTGGCCCGCGTGGCGCGCATGGATGCCGACTCGACCCGCCTCAAGGGCAGCCTGGAGCAGCAACTCGCCGCTTTGCACAGCGGCGAGGTCGATGTGCTGGTGGGCACCCAGATGATCGCCAAGGGCCACGATTTCCGGCGCATCACACTGGTGGCGGGCATCAACGTGGACAGCGGCCTGTTCGCCAGCGACTACCGC
>JBLIJY010000200.1:0-5077 GCA_047636095.1 Hydrogenophaga sp.
ACCCAGTCGATGGTGTTTTTTAACAGCGCCGTGTAGCTGCCGTTGTACTCGGGAGAGCAGACCAGCCAGGCCGGATGGGCGTAGAAAATTTCCTTCAGGCGCACTACGTCGCGCGGCGTGCCCTGGGCCTCCAGGTCGGCGTTGTATATCGGCACATCGAAGTCGGCCAGCTCGATGTGGGTGACCTGTGCACCGTCGGCCGTGGCCATGCTGGCCACGGTGTTGGCCAGCTGGCGGTTCCAGGATTGGGCGCGGGTGCTGCCCGCGAAGACGAGGAGGGGAAGGGGCGTGTTCATGGTGGCATTGTCCATCACCAAGCTGCTGCTTTATTGGGCAGACGCGGGCAAAGGTGGGAGAATCTTGGGTTTTCCGCCCTGGGCTTTTCTGCCTTTGGCGGCGCTGTGATGTTGCGGGTGTTTCACGTGAAACCAACCCAACCGCTGTGCCACGGCGGTGTTGTTGGGCCTTGCAAGGCCATTGTTGGAGTGCTCTGATGCTGTATCCCCAAACGTTTGATGTGATTGTGGTGGGCGGTGGCCACGCTGGCACCGAGGCCGCGCTGGCCGCTGCGCGCATGGGTTGCACCACGCTGCTGCTCACGCACAACATCGAAACCCTGGGCCAGATGAGCTGCAACCCCAGCATCGGTGGCATCGGCAAGGGCCACCTGGTGAAAGAGGTGGACGCACTCGGTGGCGCCATGGCGCTGGCCACCGACGAGGGCGGTATTCAGTTCCGCATTCTCAACAGCTCCAAAGGCCCAGCGGTGCGCGCCACCCGTGCTCAAGCCGACCGCATCCTGTACAAGGCCGCGATCCGCCGCACGCTGGAGAACCAGCCCAACCTGTGGCTGTTCCAGCAGGCGGTGGACGATTTGATGGTGGAGGGCGACCGGGTGGTGGGTGCGGTGACGCAGATCGGTATTCAATTTCGCAGCCGCACGGTGGTGCTGACCGCCGGCACGTTTCTGGACGGCAAGATCCACGTGGGTCTGAACCACCACGCCGCCGGCCGTGCCGGCGACCCGCCGGCCATCAGCCTCTCGGCCCGGCTGAAAGAGCTGAAGCTGCCGCAAGGCCGGCTCAAGACCGGCACCCCGCCGCGCATCGACGGCCGCAGCATCGACTATTCAAAATGCGCCGAGCAGCCTGGAGACGGTATGTCCGGTGGCATGAACGCTGAGCAGCCCGTGCCGGTGTTCAGCTTCATGGCCCATGCCCATGGTGGTGCCGACATGCATCCGCGCCAGGTGCCGTGCTGGATCACCCACACCAATGCGCGCACGCACGACATCATTCGCTCCGGGTTCGACCGCAGCCCCATGTTCACTGGCAAGATCGACGGAGTGGGTCCGCGCTACTGCCCCAGCGTGGAAGACAAAGTCAACCGTTTCGCCGACAAAGACAGTCACCAGATTTTTCTGGAGCCCGAGGGCCTGACCACCCACGAGGTTTACCCCAACGGCATCTCGACCAGCTTGCCGTTTGACATTCAGCTCCAGCTGGTGCGCAGCATGGCGGGGCTGGAGAACGCGCACATCCTGCGCCCAGGCTATGCGATCGAATACGACTTTTTCGATCCGCGCTCGCTCAAAAACAGCTTCGAGACCAAGCAGATCGCCGGTCTGTTCTTTGCCGGACAGATCAATGGCACCACCGGTTACGAGGAGGCCGCCGCGCAGGGCTTGTTTGCCGGGCTGAATGCTGCTTTGCAGGTGAAGGGCGAAACGCCTTGGTTGCCTCGCCGCGACGAGGCCTACCTCGGGGTGCTGGTTGACGATCTGGTGACCCAGGGTGTGACCGAGCCCTACCGCATGTTCACCAGCCGCGCCGAGTTTCGCTTGCAGCTGCGCGAAGACAACGCCGACATGCGCCTGACCGAAGCCGGGCGCCGCATGGGCTTGGTGGATGATGCTCGGTGGGACGCCTTCAGCCGCAAGCGCGATGCGGTGGCGCGCGAGACCGAGCGCCTCAAAGCCACCTGGGTGAATCCGCGCAATTTGCCCGCTGCCGAAAGCGAGCGGGTGCTGGGCAAGGCGATCGAACACGAGCACAATCTGTTTGACTTGCTGCGCCGCCCGGGCGTGGTTTACGCCGACCTGGTGGCCATGAACGGCGCGCAACACAACAGCCCCGACGTTTCACGTGAAACACTGGGCGATCTGCTGGCGCCGGTGGTCGAGCAGGTGGAAATTGCCGCCAAGTACGCCGGCTATATCGATCGGCAAAAAACCGAGGTGGAGCGCTCGGTGCACTTCGAAGGGCTCAAGCTGCCAGCCGATCTGGACTATCTTCAGGTGGCGGCGCTCTCGTTCGAGGCGCGGCAGAAACTGGCCAAGCACCGGCCCGAAACCCTTGGCCAGGCGGCGCGCATTTCGGGCATCACCCCGGCCAGTATTTCGCTGCTGTTGATTCACCTGAAGAAGGGCGGCTTCAAAGGGTTCGCCACGCTGACGCCTGAGGCCCCAACGGTTTCGGTGGCGGCCTGATGCGCGAACCCCTACAGGCCGGGCTTGAGCAACTCGGGCTGACGCTCGCTGCCGATCAGATTGATCAGCTCTTGGCGTATCTGGACCTGCTGCAAAAGTGGAACCGGGTGTACAACCTCACCGCGGTGCGCGAACCGGCCGAGATGCTGACCCATCACCTGCTGGACAGTTTGGCGGCGGTTTCACCGCTCAGGCGCCACACGGGTGGGAGGGCCACCCAGCTGCTCGACGTGGGCTCGGGCGGCGGCTTGCCGGGGGTCGTGATCGCGATCACCTGCCCGGAGATCGCGGTCAGCTGTGTCGATACCGTGGGCAAAAAAGCCGCGTTCATTCAGCAAGCGGCGGCCACGCTGAAGCTGCCCAACTTGCAAGGTCTTCATGCCCGGGTGGAAACGCTGCGGGCAGAGCAGGGCGGCGGGTTCGATGTGGTCTGCGCGCGCGCGTTTGCCTCGTTGTCCGACTTCACCACTTGGTCCCGGGCTGCCCTCCAACCCGGCGGCGTCTGGATGGCCATGAAGGGCAAGCACCCCGCTGAGGAAATCGCCGCGCTGGGCGCTCATGTGGCGGTGTTTCACGTGGAACCTTTGGCAGTGCCTGGGCTGGACGCCGAGCGCTGCATCGTCTGGCTCAAGCCCCTTGAGGCTTGAATTCGGCAGCGGCGAGGCGCGCCTCACGTAAACTCACAACCCTCACCCAGAGGGAAATCCCATGT
Organism: Hydrogenophaga sp.; assembly: GCA_047636095.1. Classification (GTDB taxonomy): domain Bacteria; phylum Pseudomonadota; class Gammaproteobacteria; order Burkholderiales; family Burkholderiaceae_C; genus Hydrogenophaga. The sequence continues at coordinate 3,201 of JBLIJY010000200.1, forward strand.
TCGGCATTGCAGATTACGGCGCTTTCGTGGCCGCCATCGTTCTGTTTCTGGCCATTCCCGGACCAGGCAATCTGGCGCTGATCACCTCCACCAGCAAGGGCGGCGTTCGCGGCGGTCTGGCGGCCACGCTGGGTGTGATCGCTGGGGACCAGGGGCTGATGTGGCTGGCGGTGGCCGGTGTCGCGACCTTGCTCGTGACCTATCCCGCCGCTTTTGATGCGGTGCAGTGGCTGGGTGCGGCCTACCTAGCCTGGCTGGGCTGGAAACTCCTCACCGCCCAACCGGGTGACGCCCCGGTGCTCAACATCCGGCCGCGCCAGTATTTCCAGCAAGCACTCGCCATCACCCTGCTCAACCCCAAGGCCATCGTGTTTTACATGGCCTTCTTCCCGCTGTTCGTCGACCCAGCGCGGCACCAGGGTCTCGTCACCTTTGGCGCCATGGCGGCCACCGTGGCGGTGCTGACGTTTGGGTACGGCTTGGGCGCCACCCTGCTGACGCATTTTCTCGCCGAGCGCCTGCGTGCCAACCCCCAAATCACTCGGGTGCTGGAGAAGAGCGCGGGCGTGTTCCTGATCGGCTTTGGCATCAAGCTGGCCATTTCCAAATAAACCCAAAACATCAGATGGCCAAGATCTTTTGCATTGCGAACCAAAAAGGCGGGGTGGGCAAAACCACCACCACCGTTAACCTGGCAGCGAGCCTGGCCAAAATCGGCCAGCGCGTGTTGATGGTCGATCTTGACCCGCAGGGCAACGCCACCATGGGCTCGGGCGTGGACAAGCGTGCTATGGCGCTGTCGGTGTACGACGTGTTGCTGGGGTCCGCCAGCGTGGCCGAGGCGGCGGTGAAGTCCGAGGCCTGTGGCTACCAGGTGCTGGGCGCCAACCGCGAACTGGCTGGCGCTGAGGTCGAGCTGGTGGAGCTGGAGCAGCGCGAAAAGCGGCTCAAAATCGCGCTGACCGAGAGCAACGACGCATTCGACTTCATCCTGATCGACTGCCCGCCTTCGCTGTCTTTGCTCACGCTCAACGGCTTGTGTGCGGCGCATGGCGTGATCGTGCCCATGCAATGCGAGTACTTCGCACTCGAAGGCGTGACCGATCTGGTCAACACCATCAAGCAGGTGCACGCCAACCTCAACCCCGACTTGCAGGTGATTGGCCTGCTGCGCGTCATGTTCGACCCGCGCATCACCCTGCAACAACAGGTGAGCGACCAGCTCAAGACCCATTTCGGCGACAAGGTGTTCGACACCGCGATCCCGCGCAACGTGCGTCTGGCCGAAGCGCCGAGCTACGGCCTGCCCGGCGTGGTGTTCGACCCGGCCGCCAAAGGCAGTCAGGCGTTCATCGCCTTCGCACGCGAAATCGTGGCCCGGCTCGACCAGCCTCTGGGCCAACCTTGAGTGCGATGTTTCACGTGAAACCTGAGAACGTGCTCATCTTGCCCGGCTGGCAAAACAGCGGGCCTGACCACTGGCAAAGCCGCTGGGAGGCGCTGCACGGCTACCGCCGGGTGGACCAACACGACTGGATGGCGCCCAAGCGCGGCGACTGGATGGCGCGGCTGGAAGAGGTGGTGCTGGGATGTGACGCCCCGGTGGTGCTGGTCGCTCACAGCCTGGGTTGCATCCTCACCGCTGCCTGGGCCGCGCATTCCCAGAACACCCACCGGGTCAAAGCCGCGTTCCTGGCAGCGCCGGGAGACGCCGAGCGCGAGGCCCTGCGCGGTGTGCTGCCCAGCTGGTCGCCCATCGTCATGCAGGCATTGCCTTTTCGCAGCGTGCTGGTGGGCAGCCGCAACGATCCCTACTGCGGCTTCGATCGCGTTCAAGCCATGGCGCATGCCTGGGGTTCGCGCTTCGTCGATCTGGG
>JBLIJY010000201.1:0-5048 GCA_047636095.1 Hydrogenophaga sp.
GGGCGCGGAAAGCGCAGGCGCGCTCCGCTACCAAACACCACCAGTTCTGGCGGCTCGGGGGACAGTTCCAAAAGGCTGTCGAAATGGTCTGCGGTGAGCTCGTCGAAACGCGAGCAGTCCCAGGGCGCTAGCCGACCGCTGGAGCTGAGCACCAGGCTACTGGGATGCCGCTGCCCGTCGACAGCTACCCATCCTTCGCCGTAGGCGGTGATGGTTTGAACGTCGGGTTTGTCTGCGTGGAGTTTCATGTTGAAAGTCGGGTGGCAGCAGGGTGACAACGGGTTGATTGCAGGGCCATGGCGCAGTGGAGCAAATGAGCCTGGCCTGGTTTTGCGCCCTGCGGCATGGGGACTGAATTGTGGTCAAATTAGCGGTTTTCTCCCCGCAATCAAACGGTAAATGTACCTTCGACTGCGTGACTTGGCTGGCCTTGCTGGCGAAACCCCTGATGCCCCCGGAGGCAGTTTGAAGACCATCCACAAATCCGCCAAGCTGGCCAACGTCTGCTACGACATCCGCGGTCCGATCATGGACGCGGCGCGGCAAATGGAGGAAGAAGGTCACAAAATCATCAAGCTCAACATCGGCAACCTGGCCGTGTTTGGCTTCGATGCGCCCGAAGAAATCCAGCAAGACATGATCCGCAACCTGCCGAACTCGGCCGGTTACTCGGACAGCAAGGGCATCTTCGCGGCGCGCAAAGCGGTGATGCACGAAACGCAGAAGCAGAACATCGCTGGTGTGACGCTGGAAGATATCTACCTGGGCAATGGTGCGAGTGAGCTGATCGTGATGGCCACCAACGCGCTGCTGGATGACGGTGACGAGCTGCTGTTGCCCTCGCCCGATTACCCGCTGTGGACCGCAGCGGCCAGCCTCTCGGGCGGCACGCCGGTGCACTACCGCTGCGACGAGGCCAACGGATGGATGCCCAATCTGGATGACATTCGCACCAAGATCACACCAGCCACCAAGGGCATCGTGGTGATCAACCCCAACAACCCGACCGGTGCGCTGTACTCAGACGATCTGCTGCGCGCCATCGTCGACATCGCCCGCGAACACGACCTGGTGATCTTCGCCGACGAGGTCTACGACAAGGTTTTGTACGATGGCGCCCAGCACACAGCGCTGGCCAGCCTGAGCGAAGACGTGCTCACCCTGACCTTCAACTCGCTGTCCAAAAGCTACCGTTCCTGCGGTTACCGCGCTGGCTGGATGGTGGTGTCGGGCAACAAGAAGCCGGCCAAGGACTACATCGAGGGCCTGAACATGCTCTCGAACATGCGGCTGTGTGCCAACGTGCCGGGCCAGTGGGCGATTCAAACCGCGCTCGGTGGCTACCAAAGCATCAACGATCTCGTTTGCGAGGGCGGGCGCTTGCGCCGCCAGCGTGACCTGGCTTATGAGCTGATCACCGCGATTCCCGGGGTGAGCTGCGTCAAGCCGAGCGCTGCACTGTACATGTTCCCCAGGCTTGACCCGGTCACCTACCCGGTGGAAAACGACCAGCAGCTGTTTCTGGAGCTGCTGCAGGAAACGCGGGTGATGCTGGTACAAGGCTCGGGCTTCAACTACCCCGACCACCAGCATTTCCGCATCGTGTTTCTGCCACACGAAGACGATTTGCGCGAAGCGATTGGCCGCGTGGCCAAATTTTTAGATGGCTGGCGCAAGCGCCACGGCCATTGATTCTGTTTTTTCCAAGAACTTCCATCACATGAAACCGATTCAAGTAGGCCTGTTGGGCATAGGCAACGTGGGCAGTGGCACGTTCGAGGTGCTGCAGCGCAACCAGGCCGAGATTGAACGCCGTGCCGGGCGCGGCATAGTGATCACCATGGTGGCCGACCTCGATGTGGCACGTGCCCAGGCCATCGTCGGCCCCAACGTCCAGGTGGTGAACGACGCCCGCGTGGTGATTGCCAACCCCGAGATCGACATCGTGATCGAGCTCATTGGCGGTTACGGTATCGCCAAGGCGCTGGTGTTGGAAGCGATTGCCGCTGGCAAGCACGTGGTCACCGCCAACAAGGCGTTGCTGGCGGTTCACGGCACCGAAATCTTTGCCGCTGCCCACGCCCAGGGCGTGATGGTGGCTTTCGAGGCTGCGGTGGCTGGGGGTATTCCCATCATCAAGGCGTTGCGCGAAGGCCTGACGGCCAACCGCATCGAGTGGGTGGCCGGCATCATCAACGGCACCACCAATTTCATCTTGTCCGAGATGCGCGACAAGGGGCTGGACTTCGAGGTCGTGCTCAAAGAGGCGCAGCGCCTGGGCTACGCCGAGGCCGACCCGACCTTCGACATCGGCGGCGTGGATGCGGCCCACAAAGTCACGCTCATGAGCGCCATCGCGTTCGGCATTCCAGTGCAATTCGACAAGGCATATGTGGAGGGCATCACCCAGCTCTCGGGCACCGACATCCGCTACGCCGAACAGCTTGGCTACCGCATCAAACTGCTGGGTATCACCAAGCGCACCGCGCAGGGCGTGGAGTTGCGGGTTCACCCCTGCCTGATCCCCGCCAAGCGCCTGATCGCCAACGTGGAAGGGGCCATGAACGCGGTGCTGGTGCAGGGCGATGCCGTGGGCTCTACGCTGTATTACGGCAAGGGCGCCGGCAGCGAGCCCACCGCCAGCGCGGTGATCGCCGATCTGGTGGACATCACCCGCCTGCACACCGCCGATCCGCTGCACCGGGTGCCGCATCTGGCGTTTCAGCCTGATGCGATGAGCGACCTGCAGGTGCTGCCCATGAGCGAGGTGGTCACCAGCTACTACCTGCGCCTGCGCGTGGCCGACGAGGCCGGTGTGCTGGCCAAGGTGACCGGGCTGCTGGCCGAAGCTGGTATCAGTATCGGCGCCATGCTGCAGCGCGAAGCCGACCAGCTGGGCGGCGAAAGCGCCACCTCCACCGATCTCATCATCCTCACCCATTCGACGCGAGAGGGCGAAATGAACGCGGTGCTGCAGCAGATGCAGGCCTTGCCTTCGGTGCTCGCGCCCATCGTGCGCATCCGCAAGGAAGAGTTGAACTGACATGCTGTACCTCTCTACCCGTGGCCATCCCGATCGCCGTCGCTTTTGCGAGATCTTGCTCGAAGGTCTGGCGCCCGATGGCGGCTTGTATCTGCCCGACCACTATCCGCAGGTTGGCGCGGCCGCGCTGGCGCGCTGGCGCGAGGCTTACAACGGCGGCGCGCCTGGTGGCTACGCGGCGCTGGCGTTTGAGGTGCTGTCGCTTTACATCGACGACATTCCCGCAGCCGATCTGCGTGCGCTGTGCGAGAAAACTTACACCGAAGCGGTGTACGGCACCGCTGCCATCGTGCCGCTCCAATCACTGGAAGACGGCTTCTACCTTGAAGCCCTGTCCAACGGACCCACGCTGGCCTTCAAAGACATGGCGATGCAGCTGCTGGGCAACCTGTTCGAGTACGAGCTCGCGCGGCGCGGCGAGACCCTGAACATCCTGGGTGCCACCAGCGGGGATACCGGCAGTGCAGCCGAGTACGCGATGCGTGGCAAGCAGGGCGTGCGCGTCTTCATGCTCAGCCCACACGGGCGCATGAGCCCCTTCCAGCAGGCGCAGATGTTCAGTCTGATGGATGAGAACATCCACAACATTGCTATTGAGGGTGTGTTCGACGACTGCCAGGACATTGTTAAAAACGTGAGCAACGACCTGGCGTTCAAGCGCCAACACAAGATCGGTACCGTGAACTCGATCAACTGGGCGCGGCTGCTGGCACAGGTGGTGTATTACTTTGCGGGCTATTTCCAGGCCACGGCAGATGACACGCAGCAGGTCAGCTTCACCGTGCCCAGCGGCAACTTCGGCAACGTCTGCGCCGGCCATGTGGCGCGCATGATGGGCCTGCCGATTGCGCAGCTGGTGGTGGCCACCAACGAGAACGATGTGCTCGACGAGTTCTTCCGCACGGGTGTCTACCGCGTGCGCGCCAGCGCCGACACCCGCGAGACCTCCAGCCCGTCGATGGACATCTCCAAGGCCAGCAATTTCGAGCGCTTTGCGTTTGATTTGCTGGGTCGAGACGGTGCTCGGGTCAAGGCGCTGTTCGGTGATCAGTTGGGCCGCGAAGGCCGCTTCGATCTCGGGACGGACCTGCTGTTTGAGCAGGCCGCCACGCGCTACGGATTCGCCAGCGGACGCAGCACCCATGCTTTGCGGCTGGACACCATTCGCGATATTTTCGAGCGTTTCGACATGATGATCGACCCCCACACCGCCGATGGCGTGAAAGTCGCTCGCGAGCACCTGCAGCCCGGCGTGCCCATGGTGGTGCTGGAGACGGCGTTGCCGATCAAATTTGCCGAGACCATCGTTGAGGCGCTGGGCCGCCAGCCTGAGCGACCGCCTCAGTTTGAGGGCATCGAGGCGCTCCCCAAACGCGTGCAGCTGATGGCAGCCGACACCGCTGCGGTGCAGGCCTACCTGGTCCGTCACGCATCGGAAGTCGTGTGAAAGTGGTGGGCTTTGCCGGCTACTCCGGCTCGGGCAAGACCTCGCTGCTCGAGCAGCTGATTCCCGCGCTGCGCCTGCGCGGCCTGCGGGTTTCGGTGGTGAAACACGCGCACCACCGTTTCGAGATCGACCAGCCGGGCAAAGACACTTGGCGCCACCGCCAAGCGGGGGCAGTGGAGGTGGTGGCGGTGTCCAGCCAGCGCTTGGTGCTGATGCGCGAGTTTGAAACACCGAGCGAAGTCAAGGTCCACCAGGCTTTGGCCGTGCTGGACACGGGGGTCGACTGGGTGCTGGTCGAGGGCTTCAAACACGCCAACCTCACCAAGCTGGAGGTCTGGCGCCACGCCGCAGACAAGCCCGTGTGTTACCCCGATGACCCGTTCGTGGCCGGCATCATCACCGACAGCCCGGCGCTGCTGCCAGAACCCACTGCGCGACCGGTGCTGGATTTGAACGATCCCGAGACCGTGGCCCAGTGGCTGGTCGACAATGGGGAACGTTTCGAATACGACCCGGCGAACTACGCCTGAAGCCGCTTGCTCATGCCGATACCACCTA
>JBLIJY010000202.1:0-5017 GCA_047636095.1 Hydrogenophaga sp.
CGCGCGCGAGCTGGAATCGAGCTGGCGCAAAGACGAAATTCTGGAGGCTTACCTGAACCTGGTGCCGTTTCGCGGCGAGCTGGTGGGCATCGATGCGCTCTCGCGCAGCCTGTTCGGCAAGGCGCCGCACGGCCTGAACCACGAGGAAGCCGCGCTCGCCGCTGCGCTGGTGCGCGCGCCCAACGCCGCGCCCGATCGCGTGGCCGCACACGCTTGCAGCGTCTTGCAAAGCCTGAACGCGGCCGCGCGGGCGCCAGCGCCGAATTGCGCGCCGCTGCGCTGGGGCATGGCGGCGCGGCTGCAGCAGCGCCACTGGGCGCCCAGCGATGGCATCGCCCCGCACGCCGCGCGCCGCGCGCTGGCCCAGGCAGCGGGCGACCAGACCACCTTCAACCCCACCGAGTTGCGCACCACGCTGTGGGCGCCGTTGCAGCGCCAGGCGGTGGCGCTGCTGGATCGGCAACTGCGCGAGCTGCACAGCCAGCGGGTGGCCGACGGCGCGGTGATCGTGCTCGACAACGCCAGCGGCGAGGTGCTGGCCTGGGTCGGCTCCTCGGGCGCGCTGAGTGCCGCGCCCGAGGTGGATGCGGTACTGGCCCAGCGCCAACCGGGCTCTACCCTCAAGCCTTTTCTCTACGCTCAGGCGATCGCCCAGCGCCGCCTCACCGCCGCCTCGCTCATCGAAGACGCGCCCACCCACATCGCCACGCCCAGCGGTCTGTACATCCCCCAGAACTACGACCGGCACTTCCAGGGCTGGGTCTCGGTGCGCACCGCGCTCGCGGCCTCGCTCAACACGCCAGCGGTGCGCACGCTGGCCATGGTCTCGGCCAACCGCTTTCACCAGCAGCTGGGCGCGCTCGGCCTGGGCTTGCGCGAAACCGGTGACTATTTCGGCCTGGGGCTGGCGCTGGGCAGTGCCGAGGTGTCCTTGTTTCGGCTAGCCAACGCCTATCGAACGCTCGCCAACCAGGGCCGTCACAGTGAACCGGCGCCGCTGCCGCTGGCCATGCAGCGCAACGGCAAACCAGCGAAGTCTGGCGAAGCGGTGATCGACGCCGGCGCCAGCTTCATCGTGGCCGACATCCTGAGCGACGCCAACGCCCGCGCCACCACCTTCGGCACCGACAGCGTGCTCGCTACCCGTTTCTGGAGCGCCGTGAAAACGGGCACCAGCAAAGACATGCGCGACAGCTGGTCGCTGGGCTGGTCGCAGCGCTACACCGTGGGCGTGTGGCTGGGCAACGCCGACGGCGCGCCGATGGGCGAGGTCAGCGGCGGCACGGGCGCCGCACCGGTCTGGTCTGGCCTGATGCACTGGCTGCACACCCAGGCGCCGAACGCCCCACCCAGCCAGGCGCCACGCCCGCCGCCAGGGCTGGTGACGCAGGCGGTGGCGTTTTTGCCGCGCCTGGAGCCGCCGCGCAGCGAGTGGTTTCTGGCTGGCACCGAGCAGGTGCTGCTGCGTTTGAGCGAGGGCGCCAACGAGTTGCTACCGGGCAACGAGATCGGGCAGGCCCGCATCCTCAGCCCCACCCACGGCACCATCGTCGCGCTCGACCCCGACATCCCGCCGCGCCACCAGCAGCTCGCGCTCAGAAGCGACGGTGCCGGTTTGCGCTGGCGCATTGGCGCCCAAGTGGTGGCACGCGGCGCGTCTGGCCAGTGGGCGCCCTGGCCGGGGGTGCACCAGATCGAGCTGGTGGACGCGCGCGGTTCGGTGGTGGACGCGGTGCGCGTTGAGGTGCGCGGTGCCGGCTTGCGCACCACCCCCGCGCGTTGAGCTCACCCCAGGAGCTGCCTCACTCCCCGGTGCGCAGCTTCTTGTGAATGCGCCGCGTGGTGTACCAAACCGCTCCCAGCACGAGGGGAATCACAGCACCCGTGGCTACCTCGGCGTTGATCGGGGCCCCCGCCGCCTTGGCCGCTTTGACACCGTAGTACAGCAAACTCACCACATAGTAAGAAATGGCTGCGATCGACAGGCCTTCCACTGTGGCTTGCAGGCGCAACTGCAGCTCTTGACCGCGGGTGAGCTTGGCCAGCAGTTGCTGGTTTTGTGCCTCGGTGGCGATGTCCACCCGTGTGCGCAGCAAGGCGCTGGTGCGGCTGATGCGCTCGGACAGCGACGCCAGGCGCTGCGCACTGGCCGCCACCGTGGCGATCGCCGGCGACAGGCGACGTTGCATGAACTCGCCGACGGTCTGAGTGCCGGGAATGGGGCGCTCGCGCAGCTCGGCGATGCGCTGCGCCACCAGCGTGTCGTAGGCGCGGGTGGCCGAGAAGCGGTAGGCGTGCTCGGCGGTGGCGCGCTCCACGCCCGCAGCCAGCGCCACCAGCGTGTCGAGCAATCCTTCGTCAGTGGCGCTTTTGTTCTCCATCTGGGCGGTGATGTCGGCCAGCTGGCGCTCACTTACGGACAGCAGGGGCCCGAGCTGCTTGGCCACCGGCAGGCCGCGCAAGGCCATCAGCCGGTAGGTCTCGATCTCCAGCAGGCGTTGCGACACCCGTCCCGCCCGGGTTTCGGTGGTCCCAAGCGGTGCGACCACCAGCATCCGTTCAAAACCGCTGTCGCGCAGCATGAAATCGGTGGCCACCATGGAGTGGCCGTTGTTGCCCATCTGCGAGGCCACCACGGCGTGCTCACCCAGCCAGGTGCGGGCCAGCGCCAGCGTTTCCTCGGGCTGGCTCAGATCGCCATGCAGCATGGCGAGCTTGATGGCCGCAAAGGTGCGTCCAGGGATCGTGGCCAGCCAGTTGGCGGGCAGCACCAGGTGCGAGAGCAGCTCGGGATCGCGCAGGCCCAAACGCGCCTCCTCAGGCAGAGGTTGCACCAGCGAATAGCCGCTGAACTCGGTGTGGCGCTCCCATTTCAGGGTGTAGCTGGGCAGCCGCAGGCGCAGAAAATTGCCTTGCAGATTGGCCGGTGTCAGGCCTTCCTGCCCAGGCAGGCGGCGCAGATGTTCACACTCTTGGGCACGCGTGACGCCCTCGTTGAACACCGCCACAAACACCACCAGCGCGGGCAGGCGGATGCGCGCAGCCGGGCGGGCATGCACCTCGTTGTGCAGCTCGATGCGCAGCGCATCGTCGGGTGGCAGCACGCGTTGGGGTGTGGTGGGGGCTTGCATGGCTCGCATTGTGCCGCCAGCAGCGCTGCACGCCAGCACCACCGAGAGATCGTGCCAGCGCAAGAAAAAACCCGCCGGGCCAAAGCAGGGCGGGTCGGTGGGCACGCCCAGAGAGGGGGGCGGGGCCATCAGGCATGACTCAGAACGGTTATACGCACCTAAATTTGTTGTTTGCGCCTTTGGTGTTGGTGAGTGAAGCAGGTTTTCGCCACTTACCTTGACGGATTCGTCGATGGGCAGCGCAAAACTCACATTTTTGGGCGCTAGACAGCAAATTTTGTCTGATTTGTTGATGGCGGCTCGTCATCTGAGACTGGTTGGTGTGACCACCAGCCTAGACGATGTGCTTGCATCACAAAGGAGCTTTGTGACCCTGGCAAACAGAATCGACTCGACACCAATTTCCGCCATGAGTTCACGCAGGCTGTCAGCCTTGGGTGCTGTGGGCTGCGCAACGCAGCGGTCCGTCGCAAACCCGATGAACCTTGGACAGGTGTCTCCATGCAACACAAACAACCCGCCCCGGACCAAGCGCTGGCCGAACGCCCGCTGGACTGTTCAGACCCGAAACTGCGCACCTACGCCGAGGAGCAGGCAGAAGAGATCCTGGATACCGTGGTGCATGACATGCCCGTGGTCTTGCCCGTCATGGGCGCCATCTTGATCTTCATGCTGGCTTTCATCACGGTGTTCATGGCTTGAGGCTGGCGTTTGCCTGACGGTGTTTTTCGTGCCATTCCTTCAGGGAAAAGTCTGGGTAGCCATCAAAGCGTTGATCGCCCTGGTGGCCTTCCACCGGCACCCAGGACGCCTTCGAGTCCAGCAGGATGTGCACGTTCTCCGGCGGTGTGGGCAAAGGCGTGTCGATGGCGCCCGCGTGTGGGTGCACCAGTTCGGGCCAGGTGGGGTCCCACAGCCAGAGTGCCGTGCCGCATTTGCCGCAGAAGTGCCGTTGCCCAGTGCTCTGGCGCACGTGGTCGCCCTCGATGATCTTGGCCTGGTAGACGCGCAGGTGGCGCTTGCCTGTCACTTTCAAGGTGCTGTGGTCGGCGCCAAGGTTGATTGCGTAGCCACCGGTGCCGGCCGTTTTGCGACAGACCGAGCAGTAGCAGCGCATGAACGGCACAGGGTTGGCGGACTCCACCGAGAACTTGACGCTGCCGCAGTGGCATGAACCTTCCAGATGCATGGAGCCTTCGCCGGTGAAGTCGGGGTTTACGACACCGCCTCGATGATGCGGATGTCCCGCTCGGCACCTTGGCCCAACGCTGCCAGCGCTTCTTGGTACGCCGGGCTGTCATGCGCCTCTGTAGCCTGCGCCACGCTGTCGAACTCGATCAATACGGCGCGCTGGTTGACGGCGGCCTCATACACCTTGGCGGGCATGCCGCGGGCCAGGAAACGTCCTCCGGCTGCTTGAAGTGCAGGACCAGCGAGCGCTGCGTAGGCCGCGAGTGCGACGGGGTCGCTGATGGAGCGGTAGGTGGAGATCCAGTAGGCCTTGGGCATTCTTCGGTTCCTCGATGGTGTTGCTGAGGCTGAGATTGTCGATCCAACTCACTTCCCGCCACCAGGCCACCCTGGGCCTCCAACTGCAGCGTCACTGGGATGCAGGTGTGCGCCAGACGATCTCGCTCGCGTTGAGCTTCTTCGGGATGATGCCCAAGGCCTGGAAGGACGGGTGACTGGGACGGCCACCGGGAATGCCACATCGGCGGCGACTTCCTGCTGATCTACAGGCTCGATGACGCGGGCAAGCATGGGCTGGTGGTGTTCGTGCGCGGCGGAACACACTCGGAACTGTTTTCGTCGCGGCACAAAGCTGGGATTGAGCCAAGTCCAGATCCAGCGCAACCAGCGCCACCGCCCTCCTTTTTCACGGTACA
>JBLIJY010000203.1:0-5003 GCA_047636095.1 Hydrogenophaga sp.
GCCAGACTGCGCGTGGCGCCCCCAGCGCCACCAGATGTGCCACGCTTTCGGGTGCCTGGTCATGGACCACGCAATCATGGCCACCGCGCAACAGGCGCTTGACCATGCTGGCGCCCATGCGGCCCAGGTCAATCATGCCGATCTGCATTTTCATGCTCCTTTTCTTTGCAAGCAGACGAGGTCGCCGTCGGTCGATGCCATGGCGTATGCGTCTTGCAGGGTGCGCAACTTGGTGTGCTTTCACTGGGTGAGCAGACTGCCGTCGACATCCATCGATCACCGGTCGTCGTGCACGCGGCATCGACCGCAGACCTCAGACCGAATCGCCAAGCCACCGACCCCACCGAATGCACTGTGCTGCAGCACCCACCGCTCGTCTGGGCGTTGCCAGACGCAAGCCGGGCGCGGCGCGCTTGTGTCCCGCAGGGCTGATGTAGTCGGTGGGCACGCGCGCTGGCGACCTGAAACGTCGCTGTGTGCGACAGCGAACGGACCGCCTGGCGCCTGAGGCCTAGAGTGTCTCGACCGGCTGAGCGGTTTCTGCATGCTCAAGCCTGTCATCGACCGCAGACCTCGTTGCGCGAAAACGCAACGCCCAAAATAACCCTTATATGACCATATCGATTGCAACCACGCTGACGCTGTGCGACCTCGCCGGCGGTGCGGCAGCCGAGCCCGATGGCGAGATGCTGGCCCTGGTCTGGGATTGTTCCGAACAGAAAGACACACCACATGCCCGATAAAGACTCTGCGTATTACGTCGAAGCATTTCGCCAACGAGTGGCCTCGCTGGGCAACCTACCGATCGCCGCCGTCATCTCGGCTGCGCTGCTCCTGCTGCTGCTGTGGTCAACCTGGTTCACCGTTCAGCCAGAGGAAACGGGCGTTGTCCAGCGTTTCGGCGCGGTGCAGCGCTCGGTGGGCCCGGGCCTGCATTTCAAGCTGCCGGCTGGTATCGAGAGCGTGCGGCGGGTGGCTACGGAGCGGGTGCTCAAGGAGGAATTCGGTTTCGCCACCGCCTCGGCCGTGGCGGGTGAGCGAACCCAGTACGTCCCCAACAAGACATCCTTCAAGGAGGTCTCGCTGATGCTGACGGGCGACTTGAACGTTATCGATGTGCAGTGGATCGTGCAGTATCGAATTGAGGACCCGGTGCGCTATCTGTTCCAGGTTCGCGATTCTCGGGCGACCATCCGCGATGTGGCCGAGGCCGTCATGCGCCGGGTGGTGGGCAACCGCTTGGGCAGCGACGTGCTAACGGTTGGCCGTGTGGCTGTCTCCACCGAGGCCAAGGTGGAGATGCAAAAGATTTTGAGCGCCTACGACACCGGCGTTCGGCTGGTCACCGTGGAGCTGCAGGACGTGACGCCGCCAGACACCGTCAAGCCCGCCTTCAACGAAGTGAACGAGGCGCGGCAAGACCGCGAGCGCACGATCAACCAGGCCCAGGAACAGGCCAATCGTGAGATTCCCAAGGCCCGCGGTGAGGCGACCCGAACCGTCACCGAAGCCGAGGGCTACGCGGTGGAGCGCGTCAACCGCGCCAACGGGGAGGCCACACGCTTCACGGCTATCTTGGCGCAGTACCAGCGCGCGCCAGAGGTCACGCGGCGGCGCCTGTATCTGGAGGCCATGGCCGACATCCTGCCCCAGGCCAAGGCGCTGTACATCGTCGACAGCAGCCAGAAAGCGCTGCTGCCGCTGCTGCGCTTTGATTCGCCGCAGATGCCGGTGGCCAAGGCTGCTGCGGGGCAGTCTGGCGCCGCCGGCGCCGCAGGAGCACAACCGTGAACGCGCTGAAGATCGGTGGTAGCCTCGCTGCAGCGGTACTCGTTGTGACTCTGTACGGCACTTTCTACACCTTAGAAGAAGGCAAGCAGGCGGTGATCGTGCAGTTCGGCCGGCCCGTGGGCGCACCGGTGACCGAGGCCGGGCTGCACGTCAAATTGCCGTTCGTGCAGGAGGTACGGATTTTCGAGCAGCGCATCCTGATCTGGGACGGCGACCCGAACCAGATTCCGACCAAGGGACGCGAGTTCATCTGGGTCGACACCATGGCCCGCTGGCGTATCGCCGATGCCAAGAAATTCCTTGAAAGCGTAGCGACAGAAGCTGGCGCCACATCGCGCCTAAACGACATCATCGACTCCGTCGTGCGCGACCAGGTCTCGGGCAGCGAACTCGTGGAGTTGGTGCGCAGCGCCTCCTGGGTGGCTCCCAAGGACGAGCTGCTGGAGGAAGTGCCCGCCGAGGTGCAGGCCGAACTGAAGAAAGAGGTGGTGCGTGGACGCGAGGAACTGACCCGCACCATTCTGGCCAAAGCGCGCGAGGTCGTGCCTCAGTACGGGATCGAACTGGTGGATGTGCGCATCAAGCGGCTGGACTACGTGGAGAGCGTGCGCGAGAAGGTCTACGCCCGTATGATCTCCGAGCGCAAGCGCATCGCGGCCCGGTTCCGGTCCGAAGGCGAAGGCCAGAGCGCCGAAATTCTCGGCACGATGGAAAAGGAACTGCGCCAGATCCGCTCGACCGCCTACCGGCGGGTTCAGGAAGTTCGCGGCAAAGCAGACGCCGAGGCGACGCGCATCTACGGCGCGGCCTACGGCGCGGATCCCGAGTTTTATGCCTTCTCGCGCACGCTGGAAGCCTACAAGGAAGGCCAGAACACGAACTCCACCGTGATCCTCACGACCGACAGCGACTACTACCGGTATTTGAAACGGACCGAAGCATCGGCGCTGGGTCAAACGAAGCGGTGACATGAGCACGTGGACTTCACCCGCTTCAATAGACACCGTTCAGGGCAGCCGTGCAGCCTCGCCCGCAATATGCCCAGCCAAGCGGGTGACAAAGGTCTTGAAGCTGGTCATGTCGGATGTAGGTGCGTGTTCGCCAGATTTGTTTGCGCTGCGAGGCGATGTCACGAGCGCGGCTGTGGTGTACAGCTGTTCTTGCATCAGCCTTCGGCAAAGCACGTCGTATCGTTTCAGGTACGACGCGCCCTGGAATTCCTTGGACACGGGGAAATGGGGTGACTTGTCTTTAACCTCTTTGCGCGACGCGGGAGCGTCTTCAACCAGCATCAACCAGCCGGCGAACGGGCGGGGTTGTTGGCCGAAGGCACCTTCTCGGTAGGCCGTCCAGAAGTCGTGTGCGGTGCCGATGGCTTCTTCGGTCCGGTTGTTGAAGTTGTTGCCGAATGAAGGTCCCACTTGACTCTTGAGTTCGATGGCGGCGATGAGCTGGCCTCGGTGGATGACGAGCAGATCCCAGAGTTTGGTGGGTCGGAAGTAGCACTGGCAGTGCCACCACGGCCCGCTTTTGGTGGATCTCGGCCTTGGCGAGCCCGTTGGCTCGATGATCAGGTCCAGAAACCCGTCCATGTTTTTGCCGGCGGTCACGCTGGCGCGCTCGCCCTGGTCGCTCTTGCCCGATGCCAGTTGCTTTTCGCGGGCCTTGTCCCTGTTGGCCCAGAAGGTCGCAACGGCCTTTGTCATTTTCTTCTCGTGGTTGACCAGATCGAGAGCCATCGTTATTCGCCGTTTCCGCCGAGGGCTGCGGCTTCCGCTGCTGTCAGCCCGTACAACTTGAAGACGGCGCGGTTGCATGCGCCTATGTCCAGTGCCTGCGCGGTTGTGCGCAGCTCTTCCCGCAAGAGCGCAGGCACTTGTTCCCACTGCGGCAAGCGGATGCGCCGCAGGTATTGCGCCTGAAAGCGCAGGAAGCCGCCGCGCATCTTGGTGGAGTAGCTCGCCACG
The DNA here is from genome assembly GCA_047636095.1 of Hydrogenophaga sp. Taxonomy (GTDB): domain Bacteria; phylum Pseudomonadota; class Gammaproteobacteria; order Burkholderiales; family Burkholderiaceae_C; genus Hydrogenophaga. The sequence goes on from JBLIJY010000203.1 coordinate 3,759, forward strand.
AACAGCCGGGCCGCGCTGGAGAGCAGAACCGCCTGCAGTGTCTGCAAATCCCAGGTGGTCGAGGTGACGAAATAGAGGTTGCGGTGCGGGTAGAACTTGCAGGCAAGCCGGCGTGGGTTAGCAACTGCGCTATCGCCGCAAACGTTCGTTCGTGGGTGTGTCGATGCAGTTCAACGGCGCGGATGCATGGCCCCAGCGTGACCAGCGGGTCGCCTGGTGCGCCAGCGGATTGCCACGCCTGAAGCAACCGCTCGACAGCGGGAATCAGGAAGTCGCCATGGCCGAACGACGGCTCCAGCAGACGCAGCGCATACAAGGGCTGGTTGGCGGTGTAGCCGCACAGATCGAGGATGAAATCGGCCACCCCGCTCTGCCACACCACCTGTGGCAGCCAACTGTTCTACGGCGGCTGTGACAGGGCATTGGTCCAACAGAGAAGGCTGAATGAGCGCGAAGGAGACCAAGGATATGGGGCTGATGCTGGGGGGCGGTATGGCTTTTCAGCCTAACGCAGGCTGTACAAAAAACCAGATGATGGGCGGTGTTGTCGAGGTGGCTTCAGTTGGCCGCCAGGGTGAATACGAGGTATCACCAGTGAGCCCGAGGCACGGCCAGGAACCTGGACCCCCAGGGGTCAACCGGGCGGCGGCCTTCACTGCGGCTTGCAGCTCACCGCCTGCGTCTCAGGTCGACACCCGGCGCGAGTCCATGGCGCCCCCTGGTCCAACCAGGCCCAAGAGACATTCCCGGTGCAAGGTCCTTCTTGTGGCGGGCCGCACCGGTGTGCCGATTTCACAGCGGGCGTTGCTCGATGCGCTTGGCAGAGGCGTGGGCCGGGGTGCCACCAAACTCGTGGCGTTCGCGCGGGATGCGTTCGCCAGGCTGGCGCTCCGTTTGAGGTCAAGCTTTTCTGGTGATTTGTTGGCCGCAGACGGCAGTGCGTCGGTTGCCGGTGCAGGGGTGATCAAGCCCGGATCGCGGGAAGCGCTGGTGCGCGCGAGGCAAGCCTGCACAAAAGTCTCCAGGCCCGCCAAGTCTGGAATATGCACATCCTGGCGTCTCTTCTCCGTGAATCGGATCAGCTGCGCGCGGACCAGTTTGGACATCACACGGCTCACTGTTTCGAGCCGCATGCCGAGGTAGTCGCCGATCTCGGCGCGTGTCAGGCGCAAGGTGATCTGGTCGCTTCGCATACCGCAGCTGTCGAGCGACTGGGCCAGACAGCACAGAAATTCGGCCACCCGA
>JBLIJY010000204.1:0-4983 GCA_047636095.1 Hydrogenophaga sp.
CGGACCTTTCTCGACGTTAATGCGGCGATGCAACCGTCAATCCAAATCCAATCGAGCATCGAACAGTTGACGCTGGCCGTCCACCTGCCCTGGAGCGCCTTGCCCGCGCGCGGCTCCATGTTGAATGTTGCGTTGAGCGCGGTCATTGAGGAAGTCAACGGCCGGCTCAGCTACTGGGCGCGGCAGCACCCCGGCGAGCAACCCGATTTCCATCATCCCGCTGGCCGCGACTTGCGGTTGGCGCTTCCCGAGAACTGAGCGCCATGAAATTCGGCCTTGAACGTCTGCTCCAGGAACCCGCCTTGCGCGCGCCACTCGCGGGACGCCGCGTCGCACTGCTCGCCCATCCCGCCTCAGTGACCCGCAGCTTGACCCACAGCCTAGACGCGCTGGCCGCCCTGCCCGACGTGAAGCTCTCGGCCGCCTTCGGCCCGCAGCACGGCTTGCGGGGCGACAAGCAAGACAACATGGTCGAGTCGCCCGACTACCTCGACCCTAGGCTGGGCATTCCGGTGTTCAGTCTGTACGGCGAAGTGCGCCACCCGACCCCGTCCATGATGAACAGCTTCGACGTGCTGCTGGTCGATCTGCAAGACCTGGGCTGCCGCATCTACACCTTCATCACCACGCTGCGCTACGTGCTGGAAGCCGCCGCGCAGCACGGCAAGTCGGTGTGGGTGCTGGACCGGCCCAACCCGGCAGGCCGGCCGGTGGAGGGGCTGACGCTACGCGAGGGGTGGGAGAGTTTTGTGGGTGCCGGCCCCATGCCCATGCGCCATGGCATGACGCTGGGTGAGCTGGGTCATTGGTTCATTGCGCAGCGTCAGCTCCACGTGGACTACCAGGTGATCCCCATGGAAGGCTGGGCGCCCGACGCGGCGCCCGGTTTTGGCTGGCCACCCGAGCGCAGCTGGGTCAACCCCAGCCCGAATGCCGCCAACCTGAGCATGGCCCGAGCGTATGCCGGCACGGTGATGCTGGAGGGCACAACGCTCAGCGAAGGCCGTGGCACGACGCGCCCGCTGGAGCTGTTCGGGGCACCCGATATCGACAGCAACCGCCTGCTGGCCGACATGCACCGTCTCGCCCCGCAATGGCTGCGCGGCTGCGCGCTGCGCCCCTGCTTTTTCGAGCCGACGTTTCACAAGCATGTGGGCCAGCTGTGCAGTGGCCTGCAGATCCATGTGGAAGACCCGACGCACTACGACCACGCGGCTTTTCAGCCCTGGCGGCTGCAGGCGCTTGCTTTCAAGGCCATTCGCTTGCAGGCGCCCGACTACCCGCTGTGGCGCGACTTCGGCTACGAATACGAACACGACCGGCTGGCGATCGACCTCATCAGCGGCAGCCCACTGCTGCGGGAGTGGGTCGATGATGCGGGCGCGATACCCGCCGATCTCGACGCGATCACACAGCCAGATGAAGCCGCGTGGGTTGAGGCGCGCCAACCTTACCTGCTCTACTGAGCCGCCAGCGGCTCTAAATGTCTTTCCAGTCATGCCTCGGAAGCAGCGTTTTTCCAGGCTGCATCCGCTGCCTCCTGGGGACAACGGTCTCAGGCTGGGCCTGGCGCGGAGGGCAACAGTTTTTGCAGGAAACCAGCGGTGCCCATTGAAGGGTCCAGCTGGTAGCCGGCGTAGCCCATGCGCTGGTAAAGTTTCATCGCTGGCGCGTTCCCCGAGAGCACTTCCAGCGTCATCTTCACCGCGCCGCGCTCGATGGCGATGCGCTCGGCCTCACACAGCATCTGCTCGGCAATCCCGCGGCCCCGGTGGCTGGCGACCACAGCCACGTCGTGCACATTCACCAGGGGTCGGCAGGCAAAAGTAGAGAAACCTTCGATGCAGTTCACCAGACCCACAGGCTGCGCGCTATCGAACGCCAGCACGCTGTAAGCCTGCGGGCGTTCTGCCAATGCGCGCACCAGATTCGTCTTTGCAAACACGCTCAGTGGCGCGCCACCGCCGGCTGGATCGCTGGCATAGGCGTCGAGCAGCATCACCAAAGCCGCCGCATCCCCTGCGTCCCCATAATCGGCGCGCCGCACCGAAAAAGCCGCCACCATCAACCCGTCCTCACCGCAGCCACCAGCCGTTCGGCACAGCCCTGAGCCTGCGCCGCGTCGCTCGCCTCCACCATGATTCTCAGCAAGGGCTCAGTACCACTGGCGCGGATGAGCACCCGACCACGATCGCCCAGCTCGACCTCAACTGCCTGGGTCTCCTCTGCCAGCAGCGCATTGGTCTTCCAGTCCTGTCCGGGTTGCAGCCGCACGTTGATCAGCGTCTGCGGGAACAGCGTCACCTCGGCCAGCAGCTGTGCCATGGTCTTGCCACTGTCCACACAGGCATGCAATACCTGCAAGGCAGACACCAGTCCATCGCCGGTGGTGTGGCGGTCCAGCACCAGCAAATGGCCCGATCCCTCGCCACCCAGCGTCCAGCCGTGGCGCTCCAGCTCTTCGAGTACGTAGCGATCACCCACCTTGGCACGCACAAATTTCACGCCCTTGGCTTTGAGCGCGAGTTCCACCGCCATGTTGGTCATGAGCGTGCCCACCACGCCAGGCACATCAATGTCGCGTGCGATGCGGTCGGACACTATCAGGTACAGCAACTCGTCGCCATTGAACAGGCGCCCACTGGCGTCCACCATCTGCAAGCGGTCGGCATCGCCGTCGAGCGCCACGCCGTAGTCGGCGCCGTGCTCCTTCACCGCCGCCACCAGCGCCTCGGGGTGGGTCGCGCCAACACCTTGGTTGATGTTCAGCCCATCGGGAGAGCAGCCGATCTTCACCACCTCGGCGCCCAATTCATGGAACACATCGGGCGCGATGTGATAGCCCGCACCGTGCGCGCCATCGACCACAATTTTCAGCCCTTTGAGCGTGAACAGATGCGAACAGGTACTTTTGCAGAACTCGATGTAGCGCCCAGCTGCGTCTTCCATCCGGCGCGTCTTGCCGAGATTGGCCGAATCGGCCCAGACCGGCGCCTCCTCCAGCGTGGCCTCTACCGCCTGCTCCCAGGCATCGGGCAATTTGGTGCCCAGGGCGCCGAAGAACTTGATGCCGTTGTCGTCAAACGGGTTGTGGCTGGCGCTGATCACAACACCCAGGCTGGCGCGCTGGGCTCGGGTGAGGTAAGCCACAGCAGGGGTGGGCACCGGACCCAGCAACACCACATCGACCCCCGCCGAGTTGAAACCGCTTTCCAACGCCGACTCCAGCATATAGCCGGAAATGCGGGTGTCTTTGCCGATCAGCACCGTGGGGCGGACCTCGGTGCGCTTGAGCACGCGGCCCACCGCGTGCGCCAGGCGCATCACAAAGTCGGGTGTGATGGGCGCTACGCCCACGGTGCCGCGAATGCCATCGGTGCCGAAATACTTGCGGGTCATGGAAAGACGCCTCCTAATACGCGTTGTTGTGTTGGCCTCGACAGCCGTGTGCGCCGAGTTGATGCGCATCGGCCGCCATTATCGGTGGGGACTATCAGACACCCGTGCGCGCAGCCTGCCAGATCGCCAAAGCATCAACGGTTTCACGCACATCGTGTACCCGAACCACGCGTGCGCCGCGCTCCACCGCCATCACCACAGCAGCCACGCTGGCAGCCACCCGGTCAGCGGGGGTCTTGCGACCGGTGACCGCGCCCAGCGAGGACTTGCGCGACCAGCCCGCCAGCAGCGGAAACCCCAAGGCCAGCAACTCGCTTTGCCGTGCGAGCAGGCTGAAATTCTGTTTCACCGTCTTGCCAAAGCCAATGCCAGGATCGAGCACGATGCGGGCTGGGTCAACACCTAACGCCGTCAGCGCAGCCGCCCGATCGCGCAGAAAGTCAGTCACCAACGCCAGCGCGTCGCCCACCATCGGCGCCACCTGCATGGTCTGCGGATCGCGGTGCATGTGCATCAGACAGATGCCAGCTCGCGGGTGGCTGGCCACCACCGCCTGTGCATCGCCCTGGCGCAAGGCCCAGATGTCGTTGATGGCATCGACGCCCAGGTCGAGTACCGCGCGCATCACCTCGGGTTTGTAGGTGTCAACCGAGATCGGCACACCCAGCGAAATAGCACCATGTACCACCGGCAGCACCCGTTCCAGCTCATCTGCCAAAGAGAGCGGTGAGCTGCCCGGTCGGGTCGATTCGCCACCAATGTCCAGGAGGTCTGCGCCTTCGCGCAGCAAACGTTCACAGTGGCGCAGCGCCCCAGGGCTGGTGGTGCTCTGCCCTCCGTCGGAAAACGAATCGGGCGTCACGTTCACGATGCCCATCACCTGTGGCCGAGAGAGGTCGAGGTCGAAGCGGGTGGTGGTCCAGATCATGGGTGGGCTCAGGAAACGCCAGACAGCACAACGGGGCTCATGGCCCCGTGTGATGTGTGTGAGGGAAAACCGATCAGGCTGCCGTGGGCGCCGGGTCGGGTGTCACCACTGGAGCGCCACCGCTGCCACCGCCGCCCACCGACGGGTTGCGTGGTGTCCAGTCTTTGGGTGGACGTGGTAGTTTACCAGCCATGATGTCATCGATCTGTTCTGCATCGATGGTTTCCCACTCCAGCAGCGCCTTGGCCATGGCGTGTATCTTGTCTTTGTTGCCTTCGATCAGGTCACGCGCCTCCTTGTACTGCTGGTCGATGATACGGCGCACCTCAGAGTCGACCTTTTGCATGGTCTGCTCGCTCATGTGGGTGGTCTTGGTGACCGAGCGGCCCAAGAAAACCTCGCCTTCGTTTTCTGCGTAAACCATTGGGCCAAGCGCATCGGTCATGCCATAACGCGTCACCATGTCACGAGCGATCGATGTCGCGCGCTCAAAGTCGTTGCTCGCGCCGGTGGTCATCTGGTTCATGAACACTTCCTCGGCGATGCGACCACCAAACAGCATGCTGATCTGATTCAACATGTAGTCTTTGTCGTAGCTGTAGCGGTCTTGCGCCGGCAGGCTCATGGTCACACCCAGTGCGCGGCCGCGCGGGATG
>JBLIJY010000205.1:0-4979 GCA_047636095.1 Hydrogenophaga sp.
TTGAGGCGGGCTGCATCGTGGCGGGCGAGGGCGAGGTTCGCCACACGCTGGCACTGGCTGAGATGCCGTTCACCCAGGGCGGGCGCATTGGCTTTCAGGTCGACAACGCCATGGCCGCCGTGGGCGCGGCCTGGGGCATGGGTGTGCCCTGGGATGCGATCCGCCAGGGCCTGGCCAGCTTTCTGAGCGACGCAGGCAGTGTGCCCGGGCGCTTCAACCTGATGGACTACCAAGGCGCGACCGTGATCGCGGATTACGGCCACAACGCCGACGCCATGCGCGCGCTGGTCGCTGCCGTGCAGGCCATGCCTGGCGCCCGTCGCAGCGTGGTGATCAGCGGGGCTGGCGACCGGCGCGACGACGACATCCGCGAGCAGACAAAAATTCTGGGCGCCGCGTTTGACGAGGCCATCCTGTTTGAAGACGCCTGCCAGCGCGGTCGCGCCGAGGGCGAGGTGGTGAGCCTGCTGCGCCAGGGGCTGGAGGGCGCAGCCCGCACCCAGCGCATTGACACCATCCAGGGCGAGTTCCTCGCGATCGACACCGCTTTGGCGCGGCTGCAGCCGGGCGACCTGTGCCTGGTGTTGGTCGATCAGGTGCAGGAAGCGCTGGCGCATTTGCAGCATCGCTGCGCCGAGGTGGCGCCGCTACGGCCGCCTGAAACGGCCACCTGAAGGCCCTCAGGCGATCAGCGCAGGCCGTGGCCAGCCGCGTGCTCGGGCCGCTGGATCAGCTCGATCTTGTAGCCGTCGGGATCGGTCACGAAAGCGATGACCGTTTTGCCGCCTTTGACGGGACCGGCCTCGCGCGTCACGTTGCCACCGGCCGCTTTGATCTTGTCGCAAGCGGCGTAGGCGTCGGTCACGCCGAGGGCGATGTGGCCGTAGGCGGTGCCCATGTCGTAGCTGTCGGTGTCCCAGTTGTGGGTGAGCTCGATCTCGGCCTGCGCCGGGTTGCCCTCATAACCGACGAAAGCGAGCGAGTACTTGTATTCCGGGTTCTCCGAGGTCCGCAGCAGTTGCATGCCCAGCACCTGGGTGTAGAAGTCGATCGAACGCTGGAGGTTGCCCACCCGCAGCATGGTGTGAAGAAGTCGCATGCAATAGGTCCTGAAAACGCCTCGGAAGGCCCGAAGCGATACCGATTATGTCGCCCTGCCGCTGGCTGGTCTGGGTGGCAGGCTTGATCATTGGCCGTGTGGTCGGCGCCAGGCGCGGCGTGTGGGTGTTGACCGATCGCTCGCTCATCGCACGCTCCAGTGTCGGCCCGGTGAAGGTGCGCAAGCTGGCACTCTCGGCTTTGCAAGCGGTGGAGAGCAAACGCAGGCGCTATGGGCAGACGTTGCGCGTGCGCATCGCCGACAAGGCCATCAGCCTCTATGGTTGCGATACCACCTAGGCCACGCTCACCGCGCGCGCCCTGTCGGCTAGCCACCCGGTAACAGAGGCGCAAGCTGCGTTGGACGATGAGGCACTGGCCAATGCGCTGCACGCGTTTGCCGATCTGGGCTTGCGCGCCCAACCCTTGGCACAGGCCGAGATCCTGGCGCAGCAGATGATGGAGCAGGCGATTGCACGAGCACGCGCTGACGGCTTGGTGCAGGCGTCCGAACTGGCCGGCTGACCAGCCGACATTCTCAAGCGGGCTGGAAAAATCGGGCAGGGCAGGTGAGAACGCCCGACGGGCCGGGCCGTGTCCGTGCCGCCGCGCGTCAAGGCGCGGACTGGTCCGCTTGCTTGAATTCTGCCGCCAGCCGCTCGCCTTGCTGTGCCCGTGGCGTGCTCCAGCGCGCCAAGCCCAGGTAGAGCACCGGCGTGAGAAAGAGGGTGAAAACGGCGGCGATCGACAAGCCACCAAAAATCACCCAGCCGATGGCCGCGCGCGCTTCAGCCCCAGGCCCGCTGCCCAGCACCAGTGGCAAGGCACCCAACACAGTGGAGCTCATGGTCATGACAATGGGGCGCAGCCGGGTGGTGGCGGCTTCCAGCGCGGCCTCGCGCACGCTGCGTCCGGCGTCGCGCAACTGGTCGGCAAACTCCACCATCAGGATGCTGTTTTTGGCCATCACGCCCACCAGCAGCAACAGGCCGATCTGGCTGTAGAGGTTGACCGAGGTGCCACTGAGCAGCATGGCAAACACCGCAGCCGCCAGGCCAAACGGCACGCTGAGCATCACCACACTGGCACTGGTGACGCTTTCGAATTGCGCCACCAGCACGAGGAAAACGACCAGTAAGGCGAGCCCAAAGGTGATCGCCAGTTCGTTGCCGCTCTGCTCCAGCGTGGCGGCGTCACCGCGAAACAGCAAGCCCATACCGCTGGGCAGCTCGGTGGCGGCCAGGCTGCGCAGCGAATCCACCACCGTCTGCAGCGGCACGTCGCCAGCCACTACCGCACTCATCTCAACGGCGCGGCGCTGGCCAAAGCGCTCCAGTTCGGGCGCCACAGCGGTCTGCTCGAATCGCACGAACTGCGACAGCGGCACCAGCCGGTCGCCCTCAGGCGTGCGTGCGCGCACGCTGACGTTGAGCAGATCGGCCGGGTCGGTGGCGCCGCGCGCGCTGGACTGCAAGATGACCGGGACGCTGCGGTCGTCCACCGAGAGCTCGGTGAGCTCGGTGCCATCGACCAGCGCCCGCAGCACCGTGTCCAGCCCTTCTACCTGCACCCCGAGTTCGCTGGCGCGCGCGCGGTCGATGCGCAGGGTGAGCTGTGGCTGGGAGGCGTTGTAGTCCACCTGCACATCGCGCAGCGCGGGCAGACGGTCTTCGATGGTGCGCCCGAAGGCCTCGGCGGCGGCGGCGATGCGGGCGTAATCGTCGCCGGTGATCGCCATCTGCACGCTGCCATCGCCGCCACCGCTCACACTCAGACCACCGCTGCCTCGCACGCGGACCCGCGCGCCGGGCAGCTCGTTGAGCGCTTGCTGCACCCGCTGTGCCAGCGCGGCCTGGCTGGTCTCCCGAGATTGGCGCTGGCTCCAGTCGCTCAGCGGCGCCACGATCTCGGCGCGGTTCGGATCGTAGCGGCCGGTGATGGTAAAAATGTTGGTGACCAGCCCCTCGTCTTTGAGTGGCTGCACCGCAGCCAATGCCGCTTCCAGCTGGCGGTCGGTGTAGGCCAGCGACGCGCCGTCGGGCGCGTTGATTCGAATACTGAGCACGCCGCGGTCTTCGCCAGGCGTGAGCTCCTTGGCCAGCGAACCGTAGGCCAGCGCGGCGGCTGCGGCCAATACCAAGCAGGCCGCCAGCACCCACATCGCATGCGTCAGCGCGATAGCTATGAGCCGCTGGTACAGACGCGTACCGCGTTCGCCCAAGGCCGACAAGCGCTGCCAAACGGGGCCGCTTTTGCGTTCCTGCGGCAGGCGCGACGCGATCAGTGGACCCAGCGACAGCGCCACAAAAGAGGAGATCGACACCGCGATCGCCATCACAAAACCGAACTCGGCAAACAGGCGCCCGCTGGTCGAGGGCAGGAACGAGATCGGCACGAACACCGCCACCAGGGTGGCGGTGGTGGCCACGACGGCAAAGAACACCTCGCGCGTGCCCAGCACGGCGGCAGCGCGCGCCGGCTCGCCCAGGGCGCGGCGGCGCTGGATGTTTTCCAGCACCACGATGGCGTCGTCCACCACCAGGCCAGTGGCCAGCAGCAGCGCCAGCAGGGTGATGATGTTGATCGAAAACCCGAGCAGCCAGATGGCCGCCAGCGTGCCCACCAGTGCGATGGGGATGGCGGCCGCCGGCACCAGGGTGGCGCGCCAGCGCCCCAGAAACAGCGCCACCACCGCCACCACGATCACCACCGCGAGCACCAGGCTGGTGGTGACCTCGGCGATGGCGCCGCGGATGAACACCGCTTCGTCGGAGACCACGGTGATGCGCAGATCGGGGCTCTCTCGGTTCAAGCGCTCGATCACAGCACGCACGCCCGCCGAGATCGACACGCTGTTGGACTGCGCCTGGCGCACCACACCGAGGTTGATCACACCCTCGCCATTGAGCCGTACATAGGCTGTTGCATCGGCTGGGCTGAAGTAAACGTCGGCCACCTCGCCCAGCGTGAGCTGCGAGCCCAGGCGCAGCGCGCGCAGGCTCTCAGGCGAAGCGGCGGTGGCGTTGGCCCGCACCAGCACCTCCTGGTCTCCCGCGTCCAGACTGCCGGCGGGCACGTCGAGCCGGGCTGCGCGCAGCAGGGTCGCCACATCGTCCACCGACAGGTTGTGTGCCGCCAGCCGCAGTGGGTCGACCCGCACCCGCATCACGCGCTGGCGTTGACCAAACAAATTGATGTCGGCCACGCCGGGCACCGCGATCAGCGCTGGCTCGATGCGGTCTTCCACCGCGCGCGAAAGGTCTTCCACCGGCAATGATGGGCTGGAGACGGCCAGTTGCATCACCGGCTCGGCATCGGCGTCGGCCTTGACGATGATGAGGTTCTCCAAGCCTTCTGGCAGTGTGCGCTCAATGCGTGCCACCGCGTCGCGCACGTCGTTGGCCGCATCCACCAGATTCACGCCTGTATTGAATTCGATGATGACGCGGAAATTGCCCTCTTCACTGGCTGAGCGCACCAGGTACACGCCGGACACGCGGGCCGCCGCGCCTTCAACGACCCGCGTCACCTCGGCGTCCATGGTCTCGGGCGAAGCGCCGGGGTAGTCTCCTCGCACCACAACGAAGGGACGGTCGATGTTGGGCAGCTCGCGCACCTCCACACCCAGCCATGCGCCCACACCTGCGATCACGATCAGCAGGTTGAGAACGATCACCAGCCAGGGCCGGCGGATCGCCAGCGCTGGCAGGCCGCGCGCGCGATCGTCCATCAGGTGCTGCCTGCCGCCATCGCCGAGCGCTCGCCCACCACGCGAACCGCGCGCCCCGCGCGCAGGCGCTGCACGCCTTCGACCACCACCGGCTCGCCGCTTTGCAGCGCCCCCTCGATCAGCACCAGGCCGCCGGTGCGGCGCACCACGC
>JBLIJY010000206.1:0-4967 GCA_047636095.1 Hydrogenophaga sp.
TGGTGGGCAAGGCCATCCCCAAATTGAGCAAGCGATCGCGCCCTTCGCGCAGCATGGCTTCGTTGATGTCGGTGTGTACCACACAACCGTTGGGGCCGACTTTGCGGGCAAATGCCAGCGAAAGATCCCCGGTACCGCCTGCAATATCTAAGACACGGTCACCAGGCTGCGGGTTGGCCACCGCCATCGTGTAACGCTTCCAGACCCGATGCAGCCCCGCCGACATCAGGTCGTTCATCACATCGTATTTGGGCGCCACGGAATCGAAAACGCTGCGCACACGCTGCGCTTTATCCTGCTCGTCAACCGTCTTGAAGCCGAAATGTGTGGTTCCCATGATGCCGATGTTAGGCGTTAGTGGCTCCCGCAAGACGATCCCGCCTTCAGCGGCATGGATGCATCGCGCTTCATGCCCGCAGCGAGCAGCCGAGCGTTGTAATCTGCCCACAGTTCGGTCTGCTGGGTACCCAGAAAGTACAGGTAATCCCAAGAAAAGATGCCGCTGCTGTGGCCATCAGAAAAGGTGGGCTGTACCGCGTAGTTGCCCACCGGCGTCAAGCCGGCGATCTCCACTTCGCGCTTGCCGGTCTGCAACACTTCCTGCCCTGGACCGTGGCCCTGCACCTCGGCCGATGGCGAATACACCCGCATCAGCTCGAAAGGCAAACGAAACGTCTGGCCGTCGGAGAAAGCGATTTCCAGCACGCGCGACTGGCTGTGCAGCGTGATGTCTTGTGGGGTGGGGGTGTTTTTATCGAGTCCGGCCATGGGGTTGGGGCGCAGAGCGCTTGGGTTAGAGGTTGGGGTCAGCAGGCAGATCGTCTGTCAGACCAAAACGCGTTCGATGCCGCCTTGGTTGGCTCGCGCCACATAGTCGGGCAGCCAGTCCTTGCCCAGTATCTGATTGGCCATCTCGACCACGATGTAGTCGGCCTCCAGCAGACCGTTGTTCAGGTCGTCGCCGTAACGGGTCAGACCTTGCAGGCAGCTCGGGCAAGAGGTGAGGATCTTGATGTTGTCCTGCGGGCCCACCGAACCGGCCGCGCGCAAGGCCGCCTCACCTTTCTTGAGTTCCTCTTCTTTGCGAAAGCGCACCTGGGTCGAAATGTCGGGCCGGGTCACGCCCAGCGTGCCCGACTCGCCGCAGCAGCGCTCGCTCTTTTGCACGTTGTCACCCACCAGCGCCTTGACGGTCTGCATCGAATCACCCAGCTTCATCGGGTTGTGGCACGGCTCGTGGTACAAAAACCCGGGTTGGCCCGCAGGCAAGGTGATGCCTTTTTCCAGCAGGTATTCGTGGATGTCGATGATGCGGCTGCCGGGGAAGATCTTGTCGAATTCGTAGCCCTGCAACTGGTCGTAGCAGGTACCGCAACTCACCACGATGGTCTTGATGTCGAGGTAGTTCAGCGTGTTGGCCACGCGGTGGAACAGCACCCGGTTGTCGGTGATGATTTTTTCGGCCTTGTCGAACTGGCCCGAGCCGCGCTGCGGATAGCCGCAGCACAAATAGCCCGGCGGCAGCACGGTCTGCACGCCCGCGTGCCACAGCATGGCCTGGGTGGCCAGGCCGACCTGACTGAACAGGCGCTCGGAACCGCAACCTGGAAAATAAAACACCGCCTCGGTCTCGGCTGTGGTCGCCACCGGGTTGCGGATGATGGGCACATAGTCTTTGTCTTCGATATCGAGCAAGGCACGCGCGGTTTTCTTCGGTAACCCGCCGGGCATTTTCTTGTTGATGAAGTGGATCACCTGCTCTTTGATCGGCGCGTTGCCCAAGGTGGCCGGGGGTGCGCTGGTCTGCTTGCGCGCCAATCGCTTCAACAGCTGATTGGCCATTCGCTGCACCTTGAAGCCGACTCCCACCATGCCGCTGCGCATCAGCTTGATGGTCTCTGGGTTGGTCGCGTTCAGGAACAGCATGGCCGCCGCATTGCCCGGGCGAAAGCTTTTTTGGCCCATCTTGCGCAACAGGTTGCGCATGTTCATGGTCACTTCGCCGAAGTCGATGTTGACCGGGCACGGGCTCAGGCATTTGTGGCACACCGTGCAGTGGTCGGCCACGTCTTCGAATTCTTCCCAGTGTTTGACGCTGATGCCACGGCGCGTCTGCTCTTCGTACAAAAACGCCTCAACCAGCAGCGAGGTGGCCAGAATCTTGTTGCGCGGCGAATACAGCAGGTTGGCGCGCGGCACGTGGGTGGCGCAGACCGGCTTGCACTTGCCGCAGCGCAAGCAGTCCTTGACCGAATCGGCGATGGCGCCAATGTCGCTCTGCTGCATGATCAGCGATTCATGGCCCATGAGCCCGAAGCTGGGGGTGTACGCATGGGCCAGATCGGCTCGCCGAACGTCGTTGTCAGCGGTATTGGTGGGCTTGGCCCGCAGCAGCTTGCCTTTGTTGAAGCGCCCTTCGGGATCGACCCGGGCCTTGTAGTCGGCAAACGGTTGCAGCTCGGCGTCGGTCAGAAATTCCAGCTTGGTGATGCCAATGCCGTGCTCGCCAGAGATCACACCGTCGAGGCTGCGCGCCAGCACCATGATGCGGGCCACGGCCTTATGAGCGGTCTGCAGCATCTCGTAGTCGTCGCTGTTGACCGGCAAGTTGGTGTGCACGTTGCCGTCGCCCGCGTGCATGTGCAGCGCCGCCCAGACGCGGCCCTTGAGTACGCGCTGGTGGATCGCCTGGCACTCGGTCAGGATGGGCGCGAACGCAGCGCCACTGAAAATCTGCTGCAATGGCGCGCGGATCTGCGTTTTCCAACTGGCGCGCAGCGTGTGGTCTTGCAGTTGCGCAAACAGCGGATCGACATCGCGCAGCCAGGACGCCCAAAGCGCACGCACCTCGCGCACCAGCGCCAGCGCCTGCTGCACCCGGTCGCCCAGCAGCTCGGCGCTGGGAATGCTGGCCGCGTCGTCAGCCTTGCCCAGTGGCAGGTTGCCGCGGGCGAAAAAATCTTCCAGCGCGTCGCACAGGCGGATTTTGTTGGCCAGCGAGAGCTCGATGTTGATGCGCTCGATGCCCTCGGTGTACTCGCCCATGCGCGGCAGCGGGATCACCACGTCTTCGTTGATCTTGAAAGCGTTGGTGTGTTTGCTGATGGCGGCGGTGCGCTTGCGATCGAGCCAGAATTTCTTGCGCGCCTCGGGGCTGATGGCGATGAAGCCTTCACCGCTGCGCGAGTTAGCGATGCGGATCACTTCGCTGGTGGTGCGCGCCACGGCATCGGCATCGTCGCCCACGATATCGCCCACCAGCACCATCTTGGGCAGGCCGCCGTTGCCCTTCTTGCTCTTGGTGGTGTAGCCCACCGCTTTCAGGTAACGATCGTCCAGGTGCTCCAGGCCGGCCAGCAGCGTGCCCGAGCGCTTTTGCTCGGCAAACATGAAGTCTTTGATTTCCACAATCGACGGCACGCCATCCTTCGGGTTGCCAAAGAACTCCAGGCAGACGGTGCGCACATGTGCGGGCATGCGGTGCATGAGCCAGCGCGCGCTGGTGATCAGGCCGTCGCAGCCTTCTTTCTGAATGCCCGGCAGGCCACTCAGAAACTTGTCGGTCACGTCCTTGCCCAGACCTTCTTTGCGAAAGCTTTTGCCGGGAATCGCCAGCTGCTCGGTACGCAGCAGCGTTTTGCCGTCGGCCTTGAAATAGTTGAGCTCGAAGGTGGCCACGGGAGCGTCGTGGATCTTGCCCAGGTTGTGGTCCAGCCGGGTCACTTCCAGCCACTCGGCCTGTGGCGTGACCATGCGCCAGCTCACCAGGTTGTCCAGCGCCGTGCCCCAGAGAACGGCCTTTTTGCCGCCCGCGTTCATCGCGATGTTGCCGCCGATACACGAAGCCTCCGCACTGGTCGGGTCCACCGCAAACACATGACCACCGCGCTCGGCAGCATCGGCCACCCGCTGCGTGACCACGCCCGCTTCGGTCCACACCGTGGGCAGCGGCTGCTCGTGCCCAGGCACTTTGACCCACTCCAGATCGGACATGGCTTCGAGTTTTTCGGTGTTGATCACCGCGCTTTTCCAGGTCAGCGGGATCGCACCACCGGTGTAGCCGGTGCCCCCGCCGCGCGGGACGATGGTCAAGCCCAGCTCAACGCAGCCTTGCACCAGCCCGGCCATTTCGACCTCGGTGTCGGGCGTGAGCACCACAAACGGGTACTCCACCCGCCAGTCGGTGGCGTCGGTCACGTGCGAGACGCGAGAGAGGCCGTCAAACTTGATGTTGTCCTTGGCAGTCAGGCGGCGCAGCAACCGGGTGGCGCGCTGGCGCAGCGCGCCGATCTGCTCGAAAGATTGTGCAAAACCGTTGACCGCCGCCGTGGCCGCCGCGAGCAACTCGCTCACCCGGGCATCGCGTGCCGGATCGTCCTGCGGCGTGCGGCGCTTTTGCACCTCGCCCAAGCGGTGGTGCAAGGCCTGCACCAGGGCCGCGCGGCGCTTGGGATTGTCCAGCAGGTCATCTTGCAGGTAGGGATTGCGCTGCACCACCCAAATATCGCCCAATACCTCGTACAACATGCGCGCCGAGCGACCGGTGCGGCGCTCAGCGCGCAGTTCATCCAACAGTGTCCAGGCGCGCTCACCCAGCAACCGCAGAACGATTTCACGGTCGGAAAACGAGGTGTAGTTGTACGGAATTTCGCGCAGGCGCGGCGAATCGGTGGCGTGCGTTTTGAGCAGCGATAGCGGCGTGGGAGCGTTCATGAGAGGGTGCGGAACCAGCAAAAAACCCGGGAAACCATGTTACCGCAGTGCAACATACACGCACGGCACTCATGGAAACCCCTGTTGTCACGACTTGGAAACACAAGTGCAATGCGTTCGTCACATGGCGAGCGCATGCTCGCTTTCTGTTTTAGTCACAAGGAGTTTTCATGTCGATCCCCCGCATCCGACCACTCGCCGCTGCCCTGGCCTTGTCCGCCCTTGCCAGCCTGCCTGCGCAGGCTCAAACCGAG
>JBLIJY010000207.1:0-4963 GCA_047636095.1 Hydrogenophaga sp.
CAAAGAAGCGCGCGAGCAGCTGCTTGACATCTTCCGTGACGCTGCCGATTACTGGAGCGACCGCAAGATCCCGTTCCGTTGTTTCTACTCTTTCTCGGTTGCGCGCACGCCCAAGGGCGAGGAGCCGATCGAGGTGGAGAGCGATGAGCGCATGCCCACCGACAAGCTGCTTGACGTGAGCCCAATGGCGTTGCGCATGAGCAGCCCGTTCAATGCGGGTTACTGGCTGAGCGCAGCCTGATACATCGCGCACCGCGTCTGCGGACTGGCAAATTCGGTTCCGCGGTATCCCTGGCTGGCTGCTCCCCGTGAAAAAGCCGCTGCAAACGCAGCGGCTTTTTCACGCCTGGGTGTATTCAAGCAAGGGCACAGCGGAACCGGCTTGGCCGGGCCGCCAGTGCCGCCCCTGAGGGGTGACGCCGAAGGCGGCGCGGGGGAGGCCCATCCTGCAGCGGATTTTTCACGCCTGCACGGCTTGGGCCAGGGCCACGTACTCGCTGACCGGCACCTCCTCGGCGCGGCGTTGCAGGTCGAACGCACCGCTGAATGCGCGCGCGTCCAGCCACTTGCCCAGCGTGTTGCGCAGGATCTTGCGGCGCTGGCTGAATGCGGTCTGCACCAGGTCGCTGTACAGTGCGAAGTCAATGGTGGGCGGGTCGGCCAGTGGCACCATGCGCACGATTGCGCTGTCCACGCGCGGTGGTGGATCGAAGCTCTCTGGGGGCACAAAAAGCACGTTGTCCATGGCGTAACGCCATTGCAGCATCACGCTCAGACGGCTGTAGTCGCCGCTGGCGGGCCCCGCCACCATGCGATCAATCACTTCTTTTTGCAGCATGAAATGCTGGTCCCGGACCACCGCCACGTGGTCGAGAAGATGGAAAAGAATGGGCGTGGATATGTTGTAGGGCAGATTGCCAACGACGCGCAGTGTCGCCCCCACTCTCTGCTCAGCAAGCATCCGGCTGGCCAACGCGGCGAAGTCCACTTTCAGCACGTCGGCCTCGACCACTTCGAGCTGCGGGTGCGCGCGCAGTCGCACCGCCAGGTCGCGGTCGAGTTCGATCACGGTGAGCTGGCCCAAGCGCTCGACCAGTGGCTGGGTCAGGGCAGCCAGACCGGGGCCAATCTCCACCATGGCATCCCCCGGCTGCGGCGCAATCGCGTCAACGATGGCGTCGATGATGACGGCGTCGGTCAGGAAATGCTGACCAAAACGTTTGCGCGCGATGTGCTTCATGGTGGGGCGGGGCGGTAGCGCAAAGAGCCCATCAAGGCGCGGGCGGCTCGCGGTACTCCACGAAGGCCCGACCGCGCAGGTCTTGCAACCAGGTCACCAAGGCCTCGGCGCCCTTTTTCTCGCGCAAAACGGCGCGGATCATGTCGCGCTGTTCGCGCTGGGTCAGTGGCTGGTTGCGGCGCTCGATCACCTGGATCAGGTGCATGCCAAAACGAGAAGCCAGCGGTGGCGAGATCTCTCCAGGCTGGAGGCTGTTCATCATCTGCTCAAACTCGGGCACAAACTGGCCCGGACTGGCCCAGCCCAAATCGCCGCCTTCGGGCGCCGATCCGTCCTGGCTGTGCTCGCGAGCGAGGTCGGCGAAACTGGCCTTGCCTTGCACGATCTGCTGGCGGTAACCGTCAAGCTGCTCAGCGGCTGCCTGGGCACTCAGTTGCGGCGTCACCCGCAGCAGGATGTGGCGGGCGCGGGTCTGGGTGACGAAGGTATCGGGGAGGCTGGCCTGGCGTTTTTCCAGCATTTTGAGCACGTGAAAGCCTGCTGGACTGCGCAAGGGGCCTGCCACGCTGCCCACGCCCAGCGCCCGGGTGGCGTTGACGAACAACTCGGGCAGGCGATCGGCGGGCCGCAGGCCGAACTCGCCGCCATTGATCTTCTCGGGCGCATCGGAAAACTCACGGGCCAACGCTGCAAAATCGCCACCGGCGCGGGCACGGTCTGCCACCTGCTGCGCGCGTGCTTGCAGCTCTTTCATCTGCGTGTCGGACGTGCCCTCCGGGACCAGCACCAACACATGGGCTAGGTTGAGCTCCAGCTCGCTCAATGCAGTGCTGGCGGTTTGCTCGCGGATGTAGCCGTCAATGTCAGCCTCGCTGATCTGCACCCGGCTCTCTACTTCGCGCTCGCGAAGCCGCTGCAGCAAGATCTGGTTGCGCAAATCGCTGCGCAGGCGGTTGGCGTCCACACCCTCGCTGGCGATGCGGCGCCGGAAATCGGCCAGCGACATCTGGTTTTGCGCTGCAATCGATTCCTCGGCCTGCGCCAGCGTGGCCTCGTCGACCTGGATGCCCAACTCCTTGGCCTGCTGAATCTGGGTGCGCTCGCTCACCAACTGCTCCAGCACCTCGCGCGCGAGCTCGGCGCGCGGTGGCATGGCGGCGCCCTGCTGGGTGATCTGTTGCTCGACACGCAGCAGGCGAGCGCGCACCTCGTTGTTGGTGATGGGCTCGGAATTGACCAACGCCACAATGAAATCCACCGTGCGGGGTCCGCTGCTGGTGGGCGACGCTGCTGGCCTCAGACTGAGCTGGCCCGAGGGCCGCAAACCCTGAGCCTGCACGCTGTGCGTCCAGAGCAGCATTGCCGCCAGCAGACTCACCGCAGTGGTCAGAACGAATCGGCGCAAAAAAAGGTGTTCAGTCATATTGTTGGAACCGGCTCGGGGGATTGATCTCTTCGCGCAGGTATTGGTAGCGCGGAATGTTGGCCTTGAGCGACTGCAGCGGGTTGGAGCCCAGGCGCGAGAAGCCGCTGAATTCGAGCTGAAACAGAATGCGCTGATTGGCGCTGCTGGTCCCGACCTGCAGGCGCTCTAGCACCAAGCGACCAATCCAGCAACCGGCATCGTATTCGAAGCCCGCCACCAGATCGACGATCTTGCGCTCTGGCATGCTGTAGTTGACGCGGCCCACGCTGTACCAGCGGCCCGCTCCGAGGCCGCGCCCTGGCATGCCCTGGCTCGGTGCCGGTGTGCCGGTGAAGTCGGCCAGCGGCCACTGCCAGCCCACGTCCACCTGCTCGCTCACGCCCCGTTGCAGGCGGTAGGCGGCGTTGAGCACACGGAAATTGCTCGGCGCGTAGCGCGCACTGAGCGTGGTGCGGGTGGACTCGCGGGTCTTCGGGTTGAACTGCACCGTGGCGTCGGTCTGCCAGCGAGGGTCCCATTGAACGCGTGCACCCAGCAACACGTCGCTCAGGCGCTCGCGCTGAGCCGTGCCACCGGGCAGCGTGACTTCCTGATCGCGCAGCAGGTAACGCTGCGCCACACCAAGCCGAACCACCTCGGCCCCGGTGTCGGGATCGAGCAGGCGCGAGCTGGCGCCCAGCGTGACGGCGCGTGTGTCGGCGATGCGGTCGTTACCGACAAACACGTTTTCGCTGTAGATCGAGGCGAAGTTGAAGTCGTTGGCACCCGAGTCGTAATTGGGCAGGCGCGACTGGTCGCGAAACGGGGTGGTGGTGAAAAAGGCGCGCGGCTCCAGCGTTTGGGTGAAGGCGCGCCCGAAATAGCTGGCGCTGCGCTCGAACACCATGCCGCTGTCGACGCTGAGAGTGGGCATGGCGCGCGAGGCGCTCAGCGAGCCGTCGGAGAGCGGCGTGTCAAATCGGTACTGGGTGGTGTGCAGCTGCAAGCGCGGCTTCACGTACCAGCCCGGGGTTTCCCAGCGGCGGCTGATCTCGGCCACCGCCAGCGCTCGTGCACCATTGGCCTGGCCGGTGAGCTGGCGCTCGGAGCGAAAGCGGGTGTATTCGGTGAGCAGTGTGGTGTCCCAGCCGCGCAGGCCTGCCAGCGTGAAATCGCGCTGTACATAGCGTGCCGCCAGCGAAGGCAAGCGGTCGTAAGGCGGAATGATGGGCGCTTCGATGTCTTGCAGTGTCTGCCAGCGGTAGGCGCCCGCGCTGAACGACCACGGCCCTCGGCCCCAGCTCAGCGCCCCCTCGCTGGCCAGCAGGCGCGTGGTGAGCGAGGTGCTGCTGCGTGGGAAGTCGCGCCAGTAGTTGTCGTCGCTCACGCGGTTGAGGTTCAGGCGCGCGGCGAACACGCCGTCCAGACCGAGCACGCGCAGAGCCGGCGCGCCGGTCAGGGCCTGGCTGTGCTGGACCGAATAGCCCCAGCGGTTGTCCTCGCGCAGCTGGTCCGAGGGCATGTAGGCTGCGCGCACCTGGCCGCTCCAGCGGGGCTGCAAATAACGCAACTCACCGGCCAGATCCACGCCCCGCTTGCTCATGGCGGTGGGGAACAGCGTGGCGTCGATGTTGGGGGCAAGGTTGAGGTAGTAGGGCAGCGATATTTCAAGACCACTGACGTTGTCCAGGTTAATGGACGGCGGCAAAAAGCCGCTCTTGCGCGCATCGGTCAGCGGAAAGCTCAGGTAGGGCGCGCCGAGGATGGGCACGCCCTGGAATTCGAGCACACCACCCACTGCGGTACCTTCCTGTTTGGCGTTGTCCAGATCGACGCGGGACGCGCGGATCAGCCAGTCGGGCATCCAGGGCGCGCCTGGTGTGCGCGGGCAGGTGGAGTAGCGCGCGTCATAGGCGCTGAGCCGATCGGCATCAAGAAAATCGACCCGGCTGGCGTCGCCGTGCCCTTCGCTTTGCAGCAAGGAGAACGTCGGCTTTTGAAACGTGCCCTGGTTGGTCTCGACATTGAGCTGTAGTTCGGGGCCTTCAAAGCGGTTGCCGTTGCGATTCACCAGCACCTCGCCCTGGGCCTTGGCCTCGTTGCTGCGCTGGTCGAATTCCAGTCGATCGGCGCGAATCACGGTGTCGTGGCGGCGCAGTTCGGCACGGCCTTCAATGTTCACCACACCGTCGGTCTGACCGCTGACCTTGTCGCCCGAGACAAAAGTGGGCAGCTGCGGGCGCACTTCGGGTGGCAGGTTTTCCTGCAGCGCCGGACTGGATTTGAGGCCGACACCAGCGGTGTCCCAACCCGAGGGC
>JBLIJY010000208.1:0-4940 GCA_047636095.1 Hydrogenophaga sp.
TTCGGGTAGGCGCAAATCGCTCTTGACCAGGCGCGCAAACAGGCCGAGCAGAAAGAACAGGACGACGGCGTCGAGCATGGGGGCTAGAGGTGATGGCCAGCGACGCGGTCAGCGCAGGATCAACGAGACGCTGGTGGGTTGGAAGACTGGCGTGGCTTGCGCGCGCGGCCGACCAGCAGTCGGTCGAACCAGACGTTGGGCAGCAAGCGCAGCAGCTTGACCACCACGCCCATTTGCCAAGGGATCACGCGGTAGCTGGTCTTTGCCGCGATCGCATGGAAGGCGCGCGAGGCAAAGACATCAGCACGGAGCAAAAAAGGCATGCTGTAGCGGTTTTTGCGGGTAAGTGGGGTGTCCACATAACCGGGCAGTAGGGTGACCACCGCCACGCCCGAGCCCCGTAACTCCCCGCGCAAGCTCTCGCAATAGGCCACCACAGCGGCCTTGCTGGCGCAGTAGGCGGCGTGGCCTGGCAGGCCACGAATGGCCGCCACGCTGGCAATGCCCACCAGCGTGCCGCTGCCTCGCGCGCGCATGGAAGCCACGAATGGGTGGAACGTGGCGGCCAGGCCGGTGTTGTTGATGGCAAACGTGCGCGCCATCACGTCGAGGTCCTCCAACTCGGCGGTGTCCATGCCGATGCTCACGCCGGCGTTGGCGATCACCACATCGGGCACACCCTGCGCCGCAACACAAGCCTGGGCCGCGGCGACGATGCTGTCGATCTCGGCCACGTCGGCGCCATACACGCGGCAGCGGTTCGCATCAAGACCCTGCGCGTCGGCCCAAGTCTGCATTTCGGTGGTGCGACGCGCGACCAACGCGAGCCGGTAGCCGGCTTGCGCGTAGCGCGCGGCCAGGGCCTGGCCGATGCCGCTGGAGGCGCCGGTGATGAAGGCTAGGGGAGCAGACGGGGTGGTCATGATGGTGGGTTTGTTCGCGGGCGCGCATCCATGTTGTGCTGTTGAGGTCATCGTGGTGCAAACCGTACCCTGACCCGGCCACGCATGATCGCCACCTGGTCGGCATCCACGTAGTCCAGCGTGTCCGATTGCAACCGGTCGTTGCCACGCAGCACCGTCACCGGCAGGTCGGACATCAGGCGTTGCGGGTCGGTGAACACCCGCAGCTGCTCACCCTGGAACTCCAGCCTCGGCACGAGGCTGCCGTCGGCCAACGTGCGGCCTTCGCGAACCACCACCGCATCGCCTTCCAACAGGAATTCGGTGCGCGCGCCGTTGCTGAGCAGATGGCGTGCGGTGGCGGTGGTCACCAACCCGTCCTTACCCACCACGCGAATGCGAGCCTGATCCACCTCCAGCTGGTCGGTGTCGGGGCGGTGTTGTGCCTCGCTGCCGAACACCTCGTTGATGAGCACGCCATTGGCATCGAACACCTTGACCGAGAAACGGCGCATGAAGTAGTCGGGCTCGCTGGTGACCGCTCGCGCCGCCGTCGGCTCGGGCGGGGGTGGTGTGGCGCGCAGTAACCAATAGGACGCCAGGGCCAGCAGCCCCATCAGCAATACCGGCAGGTAGACGGTGATCTGATCGGCCCAATGGCGCGAGCGGCGTGCGGATGGGCGCGTGGCCGGCACGGCGTCGGGCGAGGTGGGCGTCGCGTTCACCGGGCAGCGGCCTCAAGTTCTGCCGCGTAGTGGTTTGACGCCACCAGCAGCAAATCGCACAGTTCGCGCACCGCACCAGAACCGGGCGCCCGGGTGGTGACGTGATGCGCCAGCGCCAGCACCTCCGCATGGGCGCCCGCAGGCGCACAAGCAAACGCCGCGCGGCGCAGCAACGGCAGATCGGGCCAGTCATCGCCCATCGCGGCCGCGGCCGACCAGTCCAGCCCCAACTCGGCCAATATGTCTTCAGCCGCTGGCCGCTTGTCCTCGGTGCCCAGGCGAATCTGCGTCACACCCAGCGCAGCCAGCCGCACCCGCAAGGCCGGCGAGTCGCGCCCACTGACCACCGCAGCGGTGATGCCAGCGCGCTGCAGCAGCTTGATGCCGTGGCCGTCCAGCGTGTGAAAGCGCTTCATCGTCTCACCCGCCTCGGTGAAATACAGCCCGCCATCGGTCAGCACCCCGTCCACATCGAAAAACACCACCCGCACCGGCTGCGCGCGCAGCAACAGCTCGGGCGGAAAGTTCAGCACCGGGCGCAGAGCGGGAAGTTCAGAAGACATGCAGCGATGCTAACGGGAGACAGCGCGAGAAACGCAGATGAAGCAAACGCGAGGGCGACTCAGAGAGCGGTCCGCAGGCCGCTCGCCATCAGGGCGCCGTCGGGCCAGCTCTGCCTGGACGACCAGCGCCGCCCCCTGGGGGGTGACCGCGAAGCGGGCGCGGGAGGATTCACATCCTGCGCGGGGGGTCATATCACCTTCGCCCGCATCAGGTCGTTGCTGTTGAGCGCCCCGATCAGACAACCGTTGGCGTCCACCACCAATACACTGGTGATGCGGCTGGCCTCCATGAGGCCAGCGGCCTCCACCGCCAGCGCATCGGCCTGCACCGTGCGCGGGTTGGCGTGCATCACGTCTTGCGCCCGCAGGCTGCGCAGGTCGAGGCTGCTGGCGCTCTTCTCGATCAGTCGGCGCAGGTCACCGTCGGTGAAAATACCCAGCACGCGGTCGTCACCATCCACCACCGCGCTCATGCCCAGGCCCTTGGCGCTGATCTCGCGCATGAGCGCCATCAGGTTGGCGTCTTGCGGCACGCGCGCAACCTGGTTGCCGCTGCGCATGACATCGTTCACATGGGTGAGCAGTTTGCGGCCCAGCGCACCGCCAGGGTGCGAGCGGGCGAAATCATCGGCGCGAAAACCACGTGCATCGAGCAAGGCCACCGCGAGCGCGTCGCCCATGGCCAATTGGGCGGTGGTGCTGGCGGTGGGCGCGAGGTTGTGCGGGCAGGCCTCCTTGGCCACAGCCGCATCCAGCACGACATCGGCGTATCGCCCCAGCGTCGACTCGGGGCGGCCGGTGAGTGCGATCAGCGGCACGCCCATGCGTTTGATCAGCGGCAGCAGCGTGGTCAGCTCCTCGCTCTCGCCGCTGTTGCTGATGCCCAGCACCACGTCGGCGGCGGTGATCATGCCCAGGTCGCCGTGGCTGGCCTCGGCGGGATGCACAAACATGGCTGGACTGCCGGTGGACGCCAACGTGGCGGCGATCTTGCGTCCCACGTGGCCGCTCTTGCCCATGCCCATCACCACCACGCGACCGCGGCTGGCCAGCACTAGCGCCACGGCGCGGGCGAAGCGCTCATCGAGTCGCGTGGCCATATCGGTGAGCGCCTGGGCCTCGATACGCAAGGTTTCGATGGCCAGGGACAGGGCGCGTGTGGCGTCGAATGGGGGTGGATTGGGCATGGCCGAATTATCGCGGCGACGGTTCGAACAGGTGTGCCGGCCTCTTGCATCCGTTTGGGTCCGGCCATCTAGCTGCCGCTAATATCAGCCGATGACCTCACTCGACATCACCCTGCTGTACCTGCTCGCGGCTGTGTTGGGCGTGGTGGCTTGCCGGCAGTTCAAATTGCCGCCGATGCTGGGCTATCTGGTGGTGGGCGTTCTGATCGGACCGAACGCGCTGGCGCTGGCGCAGAACTCCAGCGGCGTGCGTTACCTGGCCGAGTTCGGCGTGGTGTTTCTGATGTTTGTGATCGGGCTGGAGTTCAGCCTGCCCAAGCTGCGCAGCATGCGCCGCCACGTGTTCGGGCTGGGCCTGTCGCAGGTGGTGCTCACGGTGGTGATCACCAGTGCTGCGTCTTTGTTGCTGACGCTGGTGCTGCCCACCTGGTGGGATGTGTCGTGGCAGATCGCGCTGGCGCTGGGCGGCGTGATGGCCATGAGCAGCACCGCCATCGTGATCAAGATGCTGGCCGAGCGGCTGGAGCTGGAGAGTGAGCATGGCAAACGCGTGGTGGGCATTTTGCTGTTTCAAGACCTTGCTGTGGTGCCGCTGCTGGTGTTGATCCCGGCGCTGGGTGCGGCGCCCGAAGACCTGCTGCCCGCGCTGGGCCTGGCTTTGCTGAAAGCGGTGGTGCTGCTGGGCGTGCTGCTGACCGGCGGGCAAAAGGTGATGCGCTGGTGGCTCACGCTGGTGGCGCGGCAAAAGAGCGACGAGCTGTTCATGCTCAACCTGCTGCTGATCACGCTCGGCCTGGCCTGGCTGACCGAACACGCCGGCCTGTCGCTGGCCCTGGGCGCGTTCGTCGCCGGCATGCTGATCTCCGAGACCGAATACAAGCACCAGGTGGAGACCGACATCCGCCCGTTTCACGACGTGCTGCTGGGCCTGTTTTTCATCACCATCGGCATGATGCTCGACTGGCGGCTGATCATCGAGCGCTGGCCCTTGGTGGTGCTGCTGCTCACACTCTCGCTGGCCTTCAAACTCGCGCTGATCACCGGACTCACGCGCGGCTTTGGCGCGCCCATGGGCACCTCTTTGCGGGTTGGCCTGTACCTCACGCAGGCGGGCGAGTTCGGCCTGGTGCTGCTCACCCTGGCCGGGCAGAACAACCTGGTGCCACCCGCGCTGTTCAACCCCATCTTGGCGTCCATGGTGCTCTCCATGCTGGCCACGCCGTTTGTGATCCTGTACACCAACACCATCGTCAGCCGTCTCGTGGGCAGCGACTGGCTGATGCAGTCGGTGCAGATGACCACGATTGCGCGCAAGGCGATGAACACCGACCACCACGTCATCATTTGTGGATACGGTCGCTGCGGGCAAAACCTGGCGCGGTTGCTGGAAGCCGAAGGCATTCCCTACATGGCGCTCGATCTCGACCCCGATCGCGTGCGCCAGGCCGCCGCCGCCGGGCACTCGGTGGTGTTCGGCGATGCGGCCCGTCTGCAGGCACTCATGGCCGCCGGCCTGCACCGCGCCAGCGCGCTCGTCATCACCTACCTGGATACCGCCAGCGC
>JBLIJY010000209.1:0-4934 GCA_047636095.1 Hydrogenophaga sp.
GGGCAAAGCCCGTGCGCTCAGGCCGGCACAGCGGCCGGTGCCACCTCGGCCAGCGCCGCTTCCAGGTGTCGCAGCGTGGCGGGCACGTCGTGCCACTTGTCCAAACCAAACAGGCCGATGCGAAAGCTGCGGAAATCGGCGGGCTCGTCGCATTGCAGCGGCACACCGGCGGCGGTTTGCAGGCCCTGGGCCAGGAATTTCTTGCTCGACTGGATCTCGGGGTCGGTGGTGTAGCTCACCACCACGCCCGGTGCCTGGAAGCCTGGGGCCGCCACGCTGGGGAAACCGTGGCGCTCCAGCAGCGCGCGTACCTGGCGGCCCAGCGCCACCTGCTCGTCGCGCACCAAGTTGTAGCCGCAGGCCTCGGTCTCGGTCATGGTGTCGCGCAGGCGTACCAGCGCGTCGGTGGGCAGGGTGGTGTGGTACGCATGCCCGCCGCCTTCGTAGGTTTCCATGATCTGCAGCCACTTCTTCAGGTCCATCGCGAAGGTGGTGCTCTGGGTGGCGTCGATGGCCTTGCGAGCGCGCTCGCTCAGCATCACCATGGCGCAGCAGGGCGAGCTGCTCCAGCCTTTTTGCGGGGCGGAGATCAGCACGTCAACGCCTGTGGCAGCCATATCCACCCACATCGCGCCCGAGGCGATGCAGTCGAGCACAAACAAACCGCCGACCGCGTGCACCGCGTCGGCCACTTCGCTCAGGTAGTCGTCGGGCAGGATCATGCCGGCGGCGGTTTCCACGTGGGGTGCGAACACCAGTGCCGGTTTCTCTTTGGCGATGGCGGCCTTCACCTCGGCGATCGGCATCGGTGCCCAAGGCGCTTGCGAACCTTCTAAAATGCGCCGCGCTTTGAGCACGGTGTGGCTCGCCGGGATGCTGCCCATCTCGAAGATCTGCGTCCAGCGGTAGCTGAACCAGCCGTTGCGGATCACCATCACGTGTTGGCCGCTGGCAAACTGGCGCGCCACCGACTCCATGCCAAAGGTGCCGCTGCCGGGCACCAGCACCGCCGAATGGGCGCCGTACACGCGCTTGAGCATGGCCGAGATGTCGGTCATCACGCCCTGAAAGCGTTTGGACATGTGGTTCAAGGCGCGGTCGGTGTAGACGACCGAGAATTCAAGCAGACCGTCGGGGTCGATCTGGGGCAGCAATCCGGGCATGTGTGTCTCCTGATCTGGTGCCGCTCGATGCGCGGGTGCGCGGGTCGGCAGGGCGGTCAGATTAGCACAGGGGCGGCGTGCTGCGAAGCGCTCAGCCTGGCTGCCAGGGCGGCAGCGGATGACACCTTTTCAGGGAATGCTTGGCGGCACGGGTTCACGCAGCCGACTGGGTGCCAGCGCACCGACGGAATCGAGGATGGGGTAGGCCAGCGAACAGATGTTGGAGTTGATGCGCTTGAAATCGCTGATGAGGTCGAGGTGCAGCGAACTGGTTTCCATGCTGGCCAGGCTCTGGGCCGACAGGCGCTCCAGGTGGGTGCTGGCGTAAGCGCGCTCCAGATCGCGAAAGCGTGCCTTTTCCTCCAGCAGCCGCTGCGCGTCGCGCACATTGCTGTTGAGGAAAACGCCCATGGCCAGCCGCAGGTTGGCGAGCAGGCATTCGTGCATGGCTTCAATTTCAGCCATACCGGCCTCGGAGAATTCGCGACCTTTGCGGATCTTCTTGTCTTCGATGCTCCGCAACACGCGCTCGACCATGTCGCCGATCTGCTCCATGTTGATGGTGAAGGCGATGATGTCAGCCCAGCGTCGGCCCTCGGTATCGCCAAGCTGTTCGCGCGAGAGCTTGGTCAGGTAGTACTTGATGGCGCTGTAGAGCGAATCAACCGCACTGTCCATTTTCCGCAGCTCTTGCGAGAGCTGCAAATCGTTGGTCTTGATGACGGTGATCACGCCGCGCAGCATGGTCTCTACCAGATCGGCCTGATGCAGCGCCTCCCGCGTTGCACAGGAAATGGCCAATGAAGGCGTGGCCAAGGCAGATGGATCGAGGTGGTTCGGCCGGCTGAGCGCATCGCCGCCGGTGTCCTGCAAGGGCAGCAGCTTCTCCACCAGTGCTGCCACGGGTCGGGTGAGCCCGATGAACAGCGCAGCCACCAGCAGGTTGAAGCTCAGGTGAAACAGCACGGTGAGCGTGGCCGGGTTGGGCACCAGCGGCTGCACCAGCACCAGCCACAGCGGGATCAGCCAGGTCGCCAGCGCAACCCCCATGGCCTTGAACAGCAGGTTGCCCAGGGGGACCTGCCGCGTGGCGCGGTTGGCCTTGAGTGTGGTGAGCACCGCCAGCAGGCCACTGCCCAGGTTGGCGCCCAGCACCAGGCCCAGCGCCACGTCGATGCCCACCACCTGGGTGGCGAGCGTGGCGGTGAGCAGCACCACCGCGAGGCTGGAATAGGCCAGCACGGCCAGCGTCGCGCCCAACAGGATCTCCAGCAGGCGGTCGCTGGTGAGCGATGCCAGCATCATCTGCACTGCCGGACTGCTGGTGAGCTGTGCGGTGCTCTGGCTCACCAGTTGCAACGCCAACAGGATCAGACCCAGGCCGATCAGCACCCGGCCCACATCGCCTACGCGGGTGCCTTGGCGGGCCACAAACAGCGACACGCCGACAAAGATGCACAGCGGCGAGAGCCAGGACAAATCGAAGGAAAACAGCACCGCCATCACGGCGGTGCCAACGTCGGCACCCAACATCACAGCCAGCGCCGCAGGCAGAGCGATCAGGCCGCGCTCGACAAAGGATGAGGTGATGAGCGCGGTGGCGGTGCTCGACTGCACCACAGCGGTCACACCCACGCCCGAGAGCGCGGCGGTGAAGCGGTTGCTGGTACTGACCGCGAGGATGCGGCGCAGGTGGCTGCCAAAGACGCGCAGCACCCCGGTACGCACCAGGTGGGTACCCCAGACCAGCAGCGCAATGGCCGCCAAAAGATCCAGCAGGTGTTTCATCTTGGCGGGTCACCATACGCATCGGGTTCGGCTGGCGTGGCCAGCTGGCAGGTCGTTCTTGGGGGCAACGCTGAACAGGTTCCCGCTTCACACGGGATGTTGTCAGCGCCGCCTTGGCGTGTCAGCGGGCGCGGCGCACACGCAAGATTTCGTCGAGGATGAGGCAAAAAGCCCCCACCGAAATGCCCATGTCGGCGATGTTGAACGAGGGGAAGTGGCCGCCGTGGAAGAGGCCCGAGAGAAAGCTGAAGTGGAAGTCGAGCCAGTCGATCACGTAGCCGTGTACCACGCGGTCGATCACGTTGCCAATCGCCCCGCCCAGAATGCAGGCCAGGGCGAACGAAAACAGCTTTTGCCCGCTGTGCGAGCGCAGCATCCAGACGATGAAGATCGCTGCGCCGACGCCAATGACAGTGAAAAACCAGCGTTGCCAGCCGCCGGCGCCGGCCAGAAACGAGAAGGCAGCGCCGGCGTTGTGCACCCGAACCACGTTGAAGAACGAGGTGACATAGGTGCTGTCGCCCAGCTGGTAGTAGCTCAGGATCACCGCCTTGGTGAACATGTCTGCCACCAGGATGATCGCGGCCAGGCCGATCCAGGGCCAGAAGCTGGCGTTGCGTGGGCCCACCATCAGGCCACCTGTCGGGTTTCGCCAGCACCTGTGCCTGCGGCCTGCGCGAGGTTGCTCACGCAGCGCCCGCAGATCGTGGGATGGGAGGCATCGGTACCCACGTCCTCAACATAGTGCCAGCAGCGTTCGCACTTGGTGGCGGTGCTGGGCGTGACGGTGACCGCGAGTTCGGTCCCGTCCACCACGGTCGCAGCCGAGGTGATGGTGACAAAGCGCAGGTCGTCACCGAGCGAGCGCAGCAGGGCTGCATCGTCGGCGCCAGCGGTGATGGTCAGGGTGGCTTGCAGCGACGCACCGACGGCACCCGCGGTGCGCACGTCTTCGATCGCCTTGTTGGCGGTGTCGCGAATCGCGCGGATGCGCGACCACTTGGCCAGCAGCGCCTCGTTGGGCGCGGGCAGGGCGCAGAAAGTCTCGAAAAAGATCGAGCCTTTGTTGGCGCTGCCTGCGAGCACTGGCCAGGCTTCCTCTGCGGTGAAGCTCAGGAACGGCGCCATCCAGCGCAGCATCGCATGGGTGATCTGGTGCAGCGCAGTCTGGGCGCTGCGCCGTGCCAGCGATTTCGGTGCGGTGGTGTAAAGCCGGTCTTTGAGCACGTCCAGGTAAAACGCGCCCAGGTCTTCCGAGCAGTAGATTTGCAATTTGCTCACCACCGGGTGGAATTCGTAGACGTCGAAGTGCGCGCGGATCTCAGCCTGCAGCTCGGCGGCGCGCGCCAGGGCGTAGCGGTCGATCTCCAGCATCTGCGCCAGTGGCACGGCGTCTGTCGCGGGATCGAAGTCGCTCACGTTGGCCAACAAAAAGCGCAGCGTATTGCGGATGCGGCGGTAGGCGTCGACGACGCGAGCGAGGATTTTTTCGTCGATGTTCAGGTCGCCCGAGTAGTCGGTGCTGGCCACCCACAGGCGCACGATTTCGGCGCCGAGTTTGCTGGTCACGCTCTGCGGCTCGACCGTGTTGCCCAGGCTCTTGCTCATCTTGCGGCCCTGGCCGTCGGTGGCGAAGCCGTGGGTCAGCAGGCCTTTGTAGGGCGCGCGGTCGTACAGCGCGCAGCCCAGCAGCAGCGAGCTGTGGAACCAGCCACGGTGCTGGTCGTGGCCTTCGAGATACAGATCGGCCTCGGGGCCCTCGGCGTGGAAGGCGCCGTTGGGGTAGGCGTGGGCGTGGCTGCCGCGCAGCACGTGCTGGAAGGTCGAGCCGGAGTCGAACCAGACCTCCAGGATGTCGGTGCTCTTGGTGTAGTGCGGTGCGTCGTCGGCACCCAGAATCTCTTCTGCGGTGACGCGGCTCCAGGCTTCGATGCCACCTTGCGCCACGATGGCGGCCGCCTGGTCCAGGATGTCCATGGTTCG
>JBLIJY010000210.1:0-4928 GCA_047636095.1 Hydrogenophaga sp.
GCAGTGAGGCGCCGCGCAGGGTCAGTTGTCCGCGCATGCTCTGGCCGGCCCACAGCGCGCCGGTGGCGCCGTCGAAATCGAGCTGGGTGCTGCCGATGCGTCCGCTCAAGCGCAATGGCGTCAGCGCTGCTTTCACATCGGTCTGCATCAGCAGCGGCAGATCGGGGCCCGCCTGCGCCTGCAGATCCACCTGCGCGCTCCGGTAGTGGCCGCTGGCCGTGGCGCGCCAGGGCAGGGCCGTGTCGGGCTCGGTGCTTTGTGTGATGCGGGCCTGGAGGTTGATGTTCAGCGGCTCGTCGCGGTAGACGATGGTGCCAGCGCGCAGCACCAAGGTGTCGATCTGCGGCAGTTCCGTGGCGGTGTTTTTTTCACGGGACTCAGCGTTTTCGTGGGGCTCAGCGCGTGCGATCGCCCAACTGGCGTTGCCGTTGGCGAGCCGCACCAAGTGGGCGTCAATCTGGTCGGCCTGCAGGCGCTTGAAGCGCAGCGGGGCGCCCTGGCGGCTGTGCCACAGATCGCTCCAGCGCCACCGCAGGTTGAGCCCCTCGGCCTGTAGCAGGTGCGGCACCGCCACCTCTGAGCCGCTGCCCACGGTGACGCGCTCCACACGCAGGCCCGGTTGAACCAGCAGCTGCGCGCGAAAGTGGCCTTCCAGCGACACGGGGTACCCGGTGAGCTTGGAGAGTTGCTGCGCCAGCGGCGTGCGCAGAAACGGCCAGCCCGCCAAATCCCCCAGCGCCAGCAGGCCCAGCAGCACGGCAGCAGCAATGCCTGCGAAACGCAGCGGTGTGGAGCGCCAAAGGGAAGGGGAGAAGAGGGGCATGTTGGGCGGGAGGCAACCTGGCAGCCAGTGCCACCCAGAGATGCGAAAGATCCCACATAGGCTGGCGTTACCGGCGCGGATTCACTGGATCAATCCGTGGGTCATGGCGTAGTAGGTGAGGTCGCTGTTGCTGGCGAGCTTGAATTTTTCCAGCACGCGGGTGCGGTAAGTGCTCACGGTTTTGACGCTCAGAAACATGGCCTGTGCCATGTGCCCCACCGTTTCGCCCTTGGCCAGCCGCAGAAACACCTGCAGCTCGCGTTCGGACAGCAGCTCGTGCGGTGGGCGCTCCAGACCGCCGGCCACGCCTTCGGCCAGCAGCATGGCTACCGCCTGGCTGATGTACTTGCGGCCCATCGACACGGTGCGGATCGCGCGGATGATTTCCTCCGGGTCGCATTCCTTGTTCAGGTAACCGGCCGCGCCCTGGCGCAGCAGCGCGGCAGCGTAGTGCGCTTCTGGAAAGCCGCTCAAGATCAGCACCGACAGCGTGGGGAAACGTGCCTTGATGGCTTTGAGGGCATCCACACCGCTCTGATCGGGCATCGAAATGTCCATCAGCAACACATCGATGTCCCCCTGGCGGGCGAGCTCCAGCGCTTCAGCACCGTTCCTGCCTTCACCGGTCACGCGCACGTCCACATGCTCAGACAAATACTGCTTGAGTCCGGCACGGACCACGGCGTGGTCGTCGACGATACCTACTCGAATCATGGGATCCCCCGTATTGCGTTTGTGAAAAAAGGCGCAGCACCGCACCGCGCTGCGCTGTTGCGCAAAGCCGTGGTGGAGACTCTATCCCGGTATGTCCGACGATGGCGTGGGACAGCGCCTACAACGGCGCCAGCGTGAAGCGTGAACAGGCAAGCCCCTCGCCAGGGTGTTGCTGTTGCCACGCGCGCGCAGCGGGATCAGACGTGTCCTACTGGCTGCGCTGGCATAGTCCGACACGCTTTTCGGGCTGCTCTGCCTACATTGAGCGAGCAGCCCATCAACCGGGTGCACCTTGCGTTGACCGATCAGCCCGATCGGTGGCGTCTCCACACAAGAAAGGCCCTTATGGTCAACCTGCAGACGGCCGGCGCGAGTCGGTTACGAGTGCATGCCGATGGCGACGTGAACGCCCAAGACGGCGCACGGTTCGCGCCAGCAAACGATCGGTTGGCTGGCCAGCCCAGTCAGGCGATCTTGGTGCTGGTCGAGTTGTGCCCGCAACTCAGCGCGCCGACGCTTCGCGAGCTGTGGTCACAGGTACAGACGCAGGAGCACCACTGGCGAGTGCTCGGTGCGGTAGCGGTGGTGGGCGATCCCTGCTGTGCGTTTCCCACCCCCTTGACCAACGCGGCCTACTCCCCAGCGGTTCGGTTTTTTGTGCGCGGCGAAGAGGCGCGGGCCGAGGCGTGGCGTGGCTGTGCCAGCGTGGCGATGGTTTCGGTGCTCGCTGAATTCGCACCCTGGATGGAACGGCGTCCGCGCTGAAGGGAGAATCGTTTGGA
Source organism: Hydrogenophaga sp. (assembly GCA_047636095.1). GTDB lineage: Bacteria > Pseudomonadota > Gammaproteobacteria > Burkholderiales > Burkholderiaceae_C > Hydrogenophaga. Next base: position 2,320 of record JBLIJY010000210.1, read on the forward strand.
AAGCTGGCTCTCGGTGTTGCAATGGGTAGCCATGGTTGTGACCGTGTGCGCCGCCTGGTTTGTGGCATCGTCTTCGCGCATCCGGCGCCATGTGGGCTTCTGGATTTTTCTGCTGAGCAACGTGCTGTGGGCCGTTTGGGGGCTGTACAGCGCGGCACCCGCACTGGTGGTGCTGCAGGTGGCGCTGGGCGCCATGAACATTCGGGGAGCCAACAAAACCGATTGAGCGTGGGAGCTGTGCTTGGGCGTCAGGGTTTTGTTTTCTTCTCAGTCGACTGTTTTTCGGTGCGCTGGGGAAATTCTTTGCGCGCCAGCTCGGTCACCACCGGGTCGCGCCCGGTGTCTTGCTGGCCGTCAGCCAAATCGCGCGCAGCCTGGGCAATCCGCTCGTCGTCGGTGCCGGGATGGCTGTCGGCGGATTCGTCCCTCTCGTGGGGCAGTTGCGGTATCGGCTGCTTGTGTCGACGTGGCAGCGTCTCCCCCTTCTCAGGAGCGTCTCGCCGGGGTTCGGCGCTGCTGAAAGGTTTGCTGGCCATCAGATGAACCAGACAATCGGCAGCTCAGCTGCTGGCACGCCCAGCAGCCATGCGGTGAAGTATTTACCCATGACGTGTTTCCTTCTGGTGGATGGGTGGTGGGTGGTTGGATGGGCTGCATCCAACTGCAGCAGATTGCAGTCTGCGGCGGGTGGCACAGCGGCCTTGTAGGACGTGGCCTTGCCGGTGTGCAGGCCTGCCGCCAGATGGCGCCCACGCGGCCGGTGACCGGCAACCCCCATCTCAGAGCGCCTGGACAAGTTCAAAAGCTCGGGATGCCTGCTAAGCGTGGCTCACGTTGAGCAATTCCTCTCGCAAGTGGGCGCCACGCTGACCGATCAAAGGCGAGTCGAGCGCCTGTGCCACGGGGAATACCCGGCGCTCTTCGCTGTCGATGTGGGCGCGCACGTGCAGCGCCAACTCGTCCATGTGGGTGTCCATGGCGAGCGTGTCAGGCTCCAGCTGCGATATCGCCACCAAGCGCTCATGCAAGATGTTGTGATCGCACTTCAAAGTTGCCAGCACATGGTTTGGAATCCGATCTTCCAGCAGGGGATACAGAATCGTTTGCTTGATCACAACCAGCGCGCGCAGGCGCCGGTCGATGCGCTCGATCAGGCGCTTGCGCTCCTGGGGGTCCAGCCCAATGCCGGCTTGCTGCCGGTACAGGCTCAGCATCCAGTCCATGCGCTGGTGCTCGTCTCGCAGCAGGGTGAGCAAACTGTGTGGGCTGCTCGGGGCGGCCTCGCTGGCGTCAATCATGCGATTCTCCTGGGTGGGCGGACGGGCCGTCACAGCGAACACGAATGCCGATCAGTCTGGCGCAGTGGCAACACCGCGCCTGTCAGAAAGCGTCGCTGTGTGCTGTAGGACGCCATGGACACAAGAGGGAGCCGCGCGCGCAGCCTCAGCCGGTACGCGATGGCGCTTCTTGCGTGGGCTCGTGGTCTTCGTGTGCCCGCATCAATGGCGTGGCCGACACGCCGTGCAGCACGATCGACAGCGCCACGCAGACCAGCGTGGTGGCCAGCAGCTCGTGTGCCAGCGTGCCGCTGACGCCGTGTTCCATCGCAAAAGCGAGATAGAACAGCGAGCCAATGCCGCGAATGCCAAACCACGCCACCAGCAAACGCTGTCGGCCTGGCAGCAGGCGCCCACGCAGCACCGCAAGCCCTCCGCCAAGGGCCGAATCAGCAGATCAGGCGCCCTGCTCGAGCTTGAAGCGGCCCACCAGTTCGGACAGCTTGTCCGCCTGGTGCTTGAGCGACTCCGCTGCGGCCGAGCCTTCCTCCACCAGCGCCGCGTTTTGCTGCGTCATTTGGTCGAGCGCCACCACCGATGTGTTGACCCGTTCGATGCCCTCACCCTGCTCGGTGGCTGTGGTGCTGATTTCGCCAATCACGCTGGTCACGCGCTGCACCGAAGTCACGATGACGGTCATGGTGTGGCCTGCATCAGCCACCAGCCGAGCCCCTGAATCCACCTTGCCTACGCTGTCGTCGATCAGGGCCTTAATTTCCTTTGCCGCCTGGGCTGAGCGCTGCGCCAGGCCTCGAACCTCACTGGCCACCACCGCAAAGCCTCTGCCCTGCTCGCCGGCACGCGCCGCTTCGACGGCGGCGTTGAGCGCCAGGATGTTGGTCTGGAACGCAATGCCGTCGATCACGCTGATGATGTCGCTGATCTTTTTGCTGCTGGCGTTGATCTCGCCCATGGTTGACGCCACCCGCCCGATCACCTCGCCACCGCGATGCGCCACGTCGGTTGCGGAGTTGACCAGATGGTTGGCCGATTTGGCCGAGCCAGTGGAATGGCTGATCGTGCCGGTGAGATGGCTCATGGCGCTGGCGATCTCTTGCAGATGGCTGGCCGCTTTTTCGGTGCGGGCCGCCAGGTCGGCGTTGCCACTGGCCACCTCGGAGCTGGCCGTGCGGATGTTGTCCGAGGCGTCGCGCACCTCGGCCACGATCCTCCGCAGGGAGTCCTCCATCGCGGCCAACGAGCGCAGCAACGCGGCAGGTTCGTCGGTGCCTTGCACCTGGGTGTTGGAAGACAGGTCGCCGGTGGCAATAC
>JBLIJY010000211.1:0-4885 GCA_047636095.1 Hydrogenophaga sp.
TCCCCATGTGCATCGCTTGTCCAGGCAAAACCGATAGGTAGCGACAACCTATTTTCAACAGTCAAAAAAAACGCCGACTGCCCTGTTTGGGGGATACCCAGACTGGGCTGAGCATGGTCAGATGATGATGCAGTTCCTAATTTACTTGATCCACACGAAATGCCCACCAGAGCCAGCAAAACAGCACGCGTTTTCCCGCCTCTTGGCCATGCGAGCTTTTCCTAGGTGCACCAGCGCTTGAGGGTGCTCCACCGTGCGAATACGCCTTCGCTGCGCGCTGTGATGCATAGGCGCATCGGGCCCATGCCAAGAAGGTCGGATCGACCAAGCTGTTGATATTGATGCACTTGAGATACTTGCCACTCAATGCCAGACTGGCCTGGTTTCTCAAGTCGTAGGGCATCTGTTTGATGACGAAATCGGTCATGGGCTCTTCACCTGCTGGGTGAAGTAGCACATGGGGCTAAGCCGTTGATCTCAATAGAGAATATGGTATTTTTGACTGCCATGTCACGGATTCAGGACCCTGATAATCCTCACAAAAACAAGAGCCCATCCAACCTGAGGAAGACAAGGAAGACCATGAAAAACGAGACCCCGTTCGATCCCGCCCACCGCCCTTGGCTCGCCACCTATGCCAGCGCTGGCATCGTGGCCGATCTGCCAGCGCCGCAACACGCTTCGCTCGCCGAACTGGTGCAAGAGCGCTGTGCCCATTTCGCCGCTGAACAGGCGACCAAGCGCCTGAAGCATCCGGCGTTCAGCTGTGTGATGCCCAATGGCATGAACGGCCGACTGAGCTTCGCGCAGGTCAACGATCTCTCCGATGCCTTTGCCGGCTACCTGCGCCAGGCGCTGGGATTGAAAGCAGGTGACCGGGTCGCGGTGCAGATGCCCAACTGCCTGGCCTACCCGGTGGTGGCGTTTGGTGTGCTCAAGGCCGGCTGCGTGCTGGTCAACACCAACCCGCTCTACACCGAGAGCGAAATGACGCACCAGTTCAACGACTCGGGCGCCAAGGCGCTGGTGGTGATGGACATGTTTGCCGACAAACTGCCGGCCGTGCTCCAGTGCACCGGGGTGAAGCACGTGGTGCTGGCCAAGGTGAGCGAGTTTTTCCCGGCAGTGCCGGGCGCGGTGATCCGCGGCGTGCAAAAGGTCTGGAGCCGGGTGCTGCCGCCGGTTGCAGTGCCGCATGTGCGGCTGAGCGAGGCGCTGGCGCAGGGCCGGGCCACGCTGGCCACCACACCCGCCAACACCTACTGGCAAGGCCTCAGACACGATGACCTGGCGGCGCTGCAGTACACCGGTGGCACCACCGGCGTGAGCAAAGGCGCCATGCTCAGCCACGGCAACCTGCTCAACAACGTCAACCAGATGCTGGCCATGGGCGCCACCCACATGGCGATGGGCAAAGAGTGTGTGCTCACCGCCTTGCCGCTGTATCACATCTTCGCCTTCACGGCCAACCTGCTCGGCTTCCTGGTCATCGGTGCGCACAACGTGCTGGTACCCAGCCCGCGGCCGGTGCAAAACCTGCAGCGCGCGGTGGAAAACTTCCCCATCACCTGGATGACGGGCGTCAACACGCTGTTCAACGGCCTGCTGAACGAAGAGTGGTTCACCGCCTACCCGCCCAAGCAGCTCAAGGCCTCGATCGCGGGCGGCACCGCCCTGCACAGCGCGGTGGCGCAGCGCTGGACCGAGGTCACGCGCACGCCCATTGCCGAAGGCTACGGCCTGACCGAAACCTCGCCCGTAGTCAGCTTCAACCCGCTGCGCGGCACGCCGCGCCTGGGCAGTATCGGCATCCCGGCGCCGGGCACCGAGTTGCGCCTGCTGGGCGACGACCACCTGCCAGTGGCGCCAGGCGAGCCGGGCGAGATCTGTGTGCGTGGCCCACAGGTGATGGGCGGATACTGGAACAACGACGCCGAGACTGCGGGTGTGTTGAACGATGGCTGGCTGGCCACCGGTGACGTGGCGGTGATGGAGCTCGACGGGTTTTTGCGTATCGTTGACCGCAAGAAAGACCTGGTGCTGGTTTCCGGCTTCAACGTCTACCCTAACGAGGTGGAGGACACCATCGCCCAACTGGAGACGGTACTGGAGGTGGCGGTGATCGGCGTGGCCGATGCCAAGACCGGCGAGGCGGTGCGCGCCTATGTGGTGCCGCATCCGGACCACGTCGGCAAGCTCACGGGTGAGCAGGTGCTGGCGCATTGCCGCCAGCAGCTCACCGCTTACAAGGTGCCGCGCTCGGTGGTGCTGCGCGACGAGCTGCCGAAAAGCCCGATCGGCAAGGTGCTGCGCAAGGAACTCAAGGCCGAGGCCCAGGCACAGGCACAGGCATCCAAAGCCCGCTGACACCCAACAAGAGATTAGCTAAGGAGAACAAACCATGATCACCGAATTCGAAACCCGCCTGCTCGGCATCATGATGATGGTCATCATGCTGGGCATGGGCGCCTCGCTCACCTGGCGCGACTTTCTGATTGCCTTTCGCAAGCCCAAGGGCGTGCTGGTCGGCATACTGTGCCAGTTCGGCATCATGCCGCTGCTGGGCTTCGCACTGGCGATGGCGTTGGACCTCTCGCCCGGCCTCACCGTGGGCCTGATCCTCATGGCCTGCATGCCCGGCGGCACCACCTCCAACATCTTCAGCTACTTCAGCAAGGGCGTACTGGCGCTGTCGATTCTGATGACCACCGTCTGCACACTGACCGCGCTGGTCATGGTGCCACTGCTGCTGGAGTTCTATTCGTCGATGGCGGGTCTGTCGGGTGAATTCAAAATTCCCGCCGCCAACGTGGCGCAGGTGCTGGTAGTGCTGCTGGTGCCCACCGTGCTGGGCATGGTGCTGCGCAAGCTCAACCCCAACATCGGTGCCACCATCGAGCTGCTGGGTGGATTCATGGGCATTGTGGTCATCGTGTTCCTGACCGTCACCTGGGTGCCGCGCAACCACCAATTGCTGGCCGCGACCCCGTGGCAGGTTTATTTCGCCTCCATTGGGCTGGGCCTGATCGGTATGGCGCTGGGCTATGTCATGGCGCGCGCACTCAAGCAAGACAGCAACCGCAGCCGCACGATTGCGCTGGAGACCGGCATTCAGAACGGGCCGCTGGCGGTGCTGATCGTCACGCTCAGCATTGCCACCACGATCCAGCAAGAGGTGTTGCTGATACCGGTGCTGTACTCGCTGTTCATCGTGCTCAGCAGCAGCGTGGTCACCATCTTCTTCCGGCGCATCGCAACCCGCGAAGCCCTGGCACGCGACCGCATGAAGGCCGGTGCGCTGGTGGCGAACTGAGTTCGTTGGGTGGCGTCGCCTCGGCAACGCGTTTTCAGGCGTTGACGATCGCCCGAACTTCATCGAGGCTGGTCAGGCCTTGCAGCACCTTCTCGATGCCGTCTTGGCGCAGGGTGCGCATGCCCTCGCGCATGGCTTGTTCCTGCAGTTCTTCGGCGCGAGCGCCACGCTGCACCAGCCGGCGCAAGTCGCGTGACACGGTCAGCAGCTCATGAAAACCCAGCCGGCCTTTGTGGCCCGTGCCCTCGCAGACCTTGCAGCCGGGGCTGTGATGGCGGACCAGGCGACCGTTAGCGCCAAAACGCTGCACCCAGTCGGCGCGCAGGCCCGCAGGCTCGAGGCGCAGTTCCTCGGGCATGACGTGCAGGTAGTCTTGCAACCATTCGTCCACCAGTTCGGCTGGCGCTGGGGTGGCGGTGCGGCACTGCGTACACAACCGCCGCCCCAGCCGCTGCGCCAGCACCGCCAAGATAGAGTCAGCGAAGTTGAACGGGTCCATGCCCATGTCGAGCAGGCGGGTGATGGTCTCAGGCGCGCTATTGGTGTGCAGCGTCGAGAACACCAAGTGACCCGTCAACGAGGCCTCAATCACCATGCGGGCGGTTTCGGTGTCGCGTATTTCGCCCACCATGATCACGTCGGGGTCGGCGCGCAGAAAGGCGCGCAGCGCCTTGGCAAAGGTCCAGTCGATCTTGGGGTTGACCTGCACTTGGCGCAGCCCAGGCTGGGTGATCTCCACCGGGTCTTCCGCCGTCCAGATTTTGGTTTCCGGCTGGTTGATGTGGCCCAGCGCCGAATGCAAGGTGGTGGTTTTGCCCGAGCCGGTCGGGCCGACGCACAACACCATGCCGTAAGGGCGGGTGATGGCGACGCGCAAGCGGCTGTAGTTGGCGGGCGACAGGCCAATGCCCTCCAGTGGCAGCGGCTTGGAGGAGGCCAGCAGCCGCATCACCACATCTTCAAACCCCTGCGTGGTGGGAATGGTGGCCACCCGAAGCTCCAGGTTGTGCTGGGGTGAGAAGCGGCTGAAGACGATTTTTCCATCTTGCGCGCGGCGGCGCTCAGCGATGTCAAGGTCGCACATGATCTTGACGCGCGAGACGACGGCCGCGCGGTAGGTGTGGGGCAACTCCATGTGCAGGTGCAAATGGCCGTCGCGCCGAAAGCGGATGCGGATTTTTTCGCGCCCGGGCGGGCATTCGATGTGAATGTCAGAGGCGCCTTGCTGCGCGGCATCGATGATGAGGGTGTTGATCAAGCGCACCAGGGAGTTGTCGGACTGCTCTGGAGGGCGTTCGTCTTGGCTGTCTTCGTCTTTGGCCGAGTGCTCCAGGCTTTGCAGCAGCGCGCCGCTGGTGAGCGGTTCATCGGCGCCATCTCGCAGCAGGCTGTAGGTGGTATCGGTGTCCAGACCGTGTTTCTGGTAAGCCTGTGTGAGACCGTTGGCCAGGGCGCCGATTTGTGGCAGCGCAGGCACCACACGGTGCTGGGTCAGGAACTCCAGTTCGTTGATGAGGTTGCGCCGGGAGGGGTCGTCCATGGCCACGATCAGGCGACCCTGGCGCAGCAGCA
>JBLIJY010000212.1:0-4884 GCA_047636095.1 Hydrogenophaga sp.
TCGTCCTGAATCACCAGCTTTTTGTAGACACCGCTGGCCGGATCGCTCATCACGATCTCTTCCGTGTTGGCGCCGCCCATGAAGTTGCCAGCGCTGAACAGATCGATGCCGGTGACCTTGAGTTTGGTCGAGGTGAGCGAGCCGGTGTAGCGGCCAATGCCGAACTCGGCCAGGTGCGTGGCCAGCACCTTGCCCTGCTCGAACAGCGGGGCCACCAGACCGTAGGCAATGCCCCGGTGCGCCGCGCACTCGCCCACCGCGTAAATGCGCGGGTCGGTGGTGGTTTGCAGCGTGTCGCTCACCACAATGCCTTTGTTCACATGCAGGCGCATGGTCTCGGCCAGCGCGGTGTTGGGGCGGATGCCGACCGCCATCACCACCAGATCGGCGGGCAGCTCGCTGCCGTCTTTGAAGCGAATGGATTTCACCCGACCGTCGTCACCGGCCACGAGTTCTTGCGTTTGCGCGCCGATCAAAAACTTCATGCCGCGCGCTTCCAGCGACTGCTGCAGCAGCTTGCCCGACACCTCGTCGAGCTGTCGCTCCATCAGCCAGGGCGCCACATGCACCACGCTGACCGACATGCCGCGCTTCATCAAGCCGTTGGCCGCTTCCAGGCCCAGCAGGCCGCCACCGATGACCACCGCGTGCTGGTACTTGGTTGCGGCGTCGATCATGGCCTGGGTGTCAGCGATGTCGCGGTAGGCCAGCACGCCTGGCAAGTCCTTGCCAGGAATCGGCAGGATGAAGGGGTTGGAGCCGGTGGCCATGATGAGGCGGTCATAAGGTGCGCTCACCGTGTCGCCCGCTGGGTTTCGCCCGTGGACCACGCGCTTGACCCGGTCCACCTCGGTGACGGTGCAGCCCGCGTGCAGCGTGATGTGGTGGTCGGTGTACCAGGACCAGTCGTTGAGCACGATCTGGTCCAGCGTCTGCTCACCGGCGAGCACCGGCGAGAGCAGGATGCGGTTGTAGTTGGGGTGCGGCTCGGCGCCGAAGACGGTGATGTCGTACAGATCGGGCGCGATTTTGAGCAGCTCTTCGATCGAGCGCACACCGGCCATGCCGTTGCCAATCATCACAAGTTGGGACTTTTTCATGGGGGACTCTGGTGTGTTTTTCAGTGCTGGCTGCCGCAGTCTTCGAGGAAGCCGATCAACTCTTCCCGCAGTTCGTAGTAGCGCGGGTGTTCCAGCAGCGCTGCGCGGCTGCGCGGGCGGGGCAGTGGCACGTCCATGATCTTGCCGATCTTGGCGCGTGGTCCGTTGGTCATCATGACCACGCGGTCGGCTAGCAAAATGGCTTCGTCCACGTCGTGCGTCACCATCATGGCGGTGACCTGGCTGCGCGACCACACCTCCATCAGCACCTCTTGCAGGTCCCAGCGGGTGAGCGAGTCCAGCATGCCAAAGGGCTCGTCGAGCAGCAGCATCTTGGGGTTGAGCGCAAAGGCGCGCGCAATACCCACGCGTTGCTTCATGCCGTTGGACAGGTCAGACGCCTTTTTCTGCATGGCAGAACCCAGGCCCACGCGGTTCAGGTAATAGGCCACGGTGTCGCGGCGCTCGGCGGCGCTGGCATGGGGGAACACGCGCGCCACGCCCAGCATCACGTTGTCGAACGCGCTGAGCCAGGGCACCAGGCTGGGCGCCTGGAACACCAGTCCGCGGTCGGGGCCTGCGTCGGCCACTTCGCGGCCATCGAGCACGATCACGCCGTCGGTGATGTCGGTCAGACCCGCCATCATCGAGAGCACGGTGGACTTGCCGCAGCCCGAATGGCCAATGACAGAGATGAACTCGCCTTTGCGGATCTTCAGATCGAAGCCGTCAACCACGGTCTGTGGGCCTTTGGGCGTGGGGTAGACCTTGACGATCTTGGAGAAGTCGACAAAGCGGTCGTCTGCCGAGCGCGCGTCCAGGGTGTGCTGAGGCACCGGTGGCGCGGGCAGCGCTTGCATGGCCTCGGCTTCGATGCGCTCTGCCAGGTCTGCGTGGCGAAACCCGAAGCGCTTGGCCAGCGTGGGCGTGGTGCTTGCGGTGGTGACCAAAGCGGCGCTGCTGCCTTTGCTGTGCAGGCTGCGTGGCGTGAGCGTGGGCAGCTGTATTACCTGGCCGCCGTGTTGCGCGGCTTGCTGATGCGACAAGCCAATCAGGTGCTGGGTGATTTGCGCCCGCAGCTTCTGAAAGGTGGCGTCGTGGTTCATTGCGCGGCGGTCGCGCGGGCGCGGGATGTTCACCTCGAAGGTGGGGCCGAGGGTGGCGCGTGGGCCGATTTCCAGCGGGATGATGCGGTCGGCCATCATCAGCGCTTCGTCCACGTCGTTGGTAATCAGCACCACGGTTTTGCGGTCGTCGCTCCAGATCTTCACGATCTCATCTTGCAGGTTGGCGCGGGTCAGCGCGTCCAGCGCCGACAAGGGCTCGTCGAGCAGCAACACATCGGGGTTGGTGGCCAGGGCGCGCGCCACCGACACGCGCTGGCGCATGCCGCCAGAGAGCTGGGCCGGCTTTTTGTCCACGGCCGGCGTGAGACCCACCATGGAGACATAGCGCTTGACGCGCTCAGCGCGTAGAGCCGCCGACTCGCTCGAAAACACGCGGTCCACCGCCAGCGCCACGTTGTCGCGCACGCTCATCCAGGGCATGAGTGAGTAGCTCTGAAACACCACGCCCCGGTCAGGCCCGGGGCCAGTGATGGCCTTGCCCTGTTTGAGCACCGAACCGCTGTCGGCCGCGATCAGGCCGGCCAGCAGACTGATCAGCGTGGTCTTGCCGCTGCCGGAAAAACCGACAATGGCCACAAACTCACCCGGCTCTACCCGCAGGTTGATGTCGTGCAACACCTCGGTGCGCGATGCGCCTTGGCCGTAGCTTTTGGAAACCCCGCGCAACTCCAGCGCCGCCGGCGCAGGCACCTCCACCAGCACGGGTCCGCGGTCAGCGGCCGGAGTTTCGTTCGGTGCACTCGGCGCTATGGCCAGGTTGCTTCGTGTCATGGTGGCTTCCCCCGTGTTCACTTGTGTGTCGCCAGGTTCTGCAGCATCAGCATCAGGCGGTCCAGCGCAAAGCCGATCAGGCCGATGGTGAACACCGCCACCAGAATGCGCGCCAGCGAATCGGAGCTGCCGTTCTGGAACTCGTCCCAAACGAATTTGCCCAGGCCCGGGTTTTGCGCCAGCATTTCGGCGGCAATCAACACCATCCAGCCCACACCGAGCGACAGGCGCATGCCGGTGAAGATGAAGGGCAGGGCCGACGGCAGCACGATCTTGCGCACGCGGGTGGTCAGGGGCAACTGCAACACCTTGCCCACATTGATCAGGTCTTTGTCGACCGAGGTCACGCCGATGGCGGTGTTGATGAGCGTGGTCCACAGCGAGCACAGGGTGACCGTGATGGCCGAGACCAGAAACGATTTTTCGAACATGGGCTCACCGGAGGTCACGTAGACCGCACTCACCACCAGCGTGACGATGGGCAGCCAGGCCAGCGGCGAAACAGGCCTGAACAGCTGCACCATGGGGTTGATGGCGGCCTGAAACACCTTGCTCGTGCCCGCCAGAATGCCCAGCGGCACCGCCACCACGGTGGCGATCAGAAACCCCACGAACACGGTGTACAGGCTGGTGACAATCTGGTCGAAGTAGGTGCGCTTGCCGGTCCACTGGAAGGCGCGTGGTTCGGCGCTGGGGTCTTCGGCCAGCCGCTCCTGGTTGCGCGTCTCCTGGCGTTCGTAAAACGCGGCTTCGCGCTCGCGCTCGGCAAAATGCTCTTTGAACAGCACCACCGCTTGTTCCGACACCTGAACCGGCCCAGGCACGGCGCCCAGGCTGGTCTGGATGCGAGCCGCCGTGACCGACCACAGGCCCAGAAAAATCGCGAAGGCGATCACCGGCACGCCCAGCGACATGAACAGCGAGCGCGCCAGTTCGCGCGGGTCGCGCAGGGCAGACGAGAGGGAAGCGAAATACCCGCTGCCGCCCAGGAGTTTCATCACGGATTCCATGGCCATCACACCTTGTCAGCGGCCTTCAGGCCAATCTTGAACTTGCCCAGGTAGTCGTTGGGCTTGCGGCCGTCGTATTCGACGCCGTCGATGAAGCCAGTCTGCAAGCCCTTGAAGCCGTCGGTCTTGGGCAGGTCGGTGGCTTTGATCTTGCCTTCAGCGACCAGCGCGTTGGCTGCGGCCAGATACACCTCGGGCAGATAGACTTTCTTGGCCACGTCCATGTACCAGCTGTCGGGCTTGTTCTCGGTGATCTGGCCCCAGCGACGCATTTGCGTGAGGTACCAGACGGCGTCGCTGTAGAACGGGTAGGTCGCGTAGTTGCGAAAGAAGATGTTGAAATCCGGCGCGGGGCGCTTGTCGCCTTTTTCAAACTCGAAGGTGCCGGTCATGCTGTTGGCAATCACCTCGGCGTCGGCGCCTACGTATTGCGACTTCGACAGCATCTTCACCGCCTCGATGCGGTTGGCCATGGAGGCGTCCAGCCACTGGCCGGCGCGGATCATGGCCTTGATCACGGCGATGTGGGTGTTGGGGTTGGCCTTGGCCCATTCGGCTTTCACGCCAAACACCTTCTCGGGATTGAGCTTCCAGATCTGGTGATCGGTGATCACCGGCACGCCGATGCCCTTGAACACGGCCTGCTGGTTCCAGGGTTCGCCCACGCAGTAGCCGTGGATGGTGCCGGCTTCCATGGTGGCGGGCATTTGCGGCGGCGGCGTGACCGACAACAGCACGTCGGCCTTGCTGGTGCCGGAGATGTCACTGCTGGTGTAGTAACCGGGGTTCAGACCGCCGGCGGCCAGCCAGTAGCGCAGTTCGTAGTTGTGGGTCGAGACCGGGAAAACCATGCCCATCTTGAACGGCTTGCCCTCC
>JBLIJY010000213.1:0-4847 GCA_047636095.1 Hydrogenophaga sp.
TGGGTGCCGACAAGCCACTGGATCGCGGGGCTGGCCGAGGCGGTGACGACCACCTCAACCCCGCCATGGGGCTGCGTGCCATCCGTTGGAGCCTTGCCGAGCCGGTTGTGTTTCTCGTGCAACTGCGGGCAATTCTGCGGGCTGCGGCCTTTGGGCCGATCCACCTGCTGATCCCCATGCTGGCCCACGCGAGCGAAATACACCAGACGCTGGCTTTGATCGAGCGCGCGCGCGAGCAATTGGTGGCCAGCGGCACGGAATATGGCCCTGTGCGGTTGGGCGCCATGATCGAAGTCCCAGCGGCCGCGCTCACCGTGCCGCTGTTCCTGCGTCATTTCGATTTTTTGTCCATCGGCACCAACGACCTCATCCAGTACACGCTGGCCATCGACCGTGCTGACGAAGAAGTGGCCCACCTCTACAACCCGGTCCACCCGGCGGTGTTGCAGTTGCTGGCCAGCACGATTGCGCAAAGCCTCGCGCAGGGCAAGGCGGTGACCGTGTGTGGCGAGATGGCGGGTGATGTCGCCATGACGCGCCTGTTGCTGGGTCTGGGCCTGCGCAGCTTCTCGATGCACCCAGCACAAATTCTGGCGGTCAAGCAGCAGATATTACGTTGCGACACAGCCAAGCTTGCTGCCTGGGCGCAGAGCGTCTTGATTGCCGAAGATCCAGCAGCCCTGATGACCGATTAGGCCATTGCCTCGCGCTGCGCCGGGTTCTTTCCTGTTCAGGCTTTCCGTGTGGCGATCACCGCCGCGCCCACGATCATCAGCGCCGCTAAGCCCACCGACAGGCTGGGCGTCTCGCCACGCATGCTCAGCAGCACCAGGGTGGAGAGCAGCGGCGTGAGGAAGCTGAGCACACCGATCTGGCGCGCGTCGCCGCGCTTGAGCGCCGCGTCCCACAGAAAGAAGGAGCCACCCAGCGGCCCCAGGCCGAGCAGGGCGATCAGTGCCCAGTCGCTGCTGGAGAGCGAGACGGCTGGCTCCAGCCAGGCGTGGCACAACAAAGCCAGCACACCCGAGACGAGCGCAAAGCTGCCGATGGCCGAGGTCGGGAATGGCTTGATGCGTTTCGTCAGCAGCGAATAGCTGGCCCAGATGAAGGCAGACATCAGCGCTGGGATGTAGCCCCAGGCCCACAGCGGCGCTCCAGGGTCGGCCGGGCGCCCGCCCAGAATCGCCAGCGCCGCCCCCCCCAAACCCAACAGGGCCGCGAACAGGTGGCGCGGGGTGAGTAACATGCCCGGCAAGAACAGCGGTGCCATCACCACGATGCCCAGCGGCCAGAGGTAGTTCACCAGGTTGGCCTGAACGGGTGGCGCATGGCGCAGCGCGATGAAAAGCAGGAAGTGAAAGCCGAACAGCCCGTACACGCCCACCGCCACCGTTGCGGGTGGCACGCGCCACTGACGAAAGTCAAAGCGCGAGAGCGGCAGCGCAATCACGCTGCCAGCCAGCAGCGCCAGCCCGGTCAGCAGAAAGGGTGGCATATGTGCCAGCGCCACGCCCAGCCCCGCGAGAGAGCCCCAGAGCGCAATCGCACTGAGCGCAAGGAGGTTGGCGGTGTTCACGCCCTCAAGCAGACCCACTCGCGGGTGTGGCGGTCCAGGATCGGCTCGCGACGCGAGACGCCATCACCGCGCACGTTCAGTGCGTCGCGAGCAGCAAACATGTCACTGGGGTGCGGGGTTGAGCACGCTACTGGCTTGTACGTCGGCGTGGTAGCTGCTTCGCACCATGGCACCCACAGCGGCGTGGGTGAACCCCATTTCGTAGGCTTTTTCTTCAAACATTTTGAAAACGTCGGGGTGCACATAGCGGCGCACGGGCAGGTGGTGGCCGCTGGGCGCGAGATACTGGCCGATGGTCAGCATGTTGATGCCGTGCTCGCGCATGTCGCGCATCACAGCCAGGATTTCCTCGTCGGTCTCTCCCAAGCCCACCATCAGGCCACTCTTGGTTGGGATATGGGGAAACATCGCCTTGAATTTCTTGAGCAGATTCAAGCTGAACGCGTAGTCGGAGCCCGGGCGCGCCTCTTTGTACAGGCGTGGCGCGGTTTCCAGGTTGTGGTTCATCACATCGGGTGGCGCAGCCTTCAGAATTTCCAACGCGCGGTCGTCACGACCGCGGAAGTCGGGCACCAGCACCTCGATTTGCGTGCTGGGTGACAGCGCGCGCACCTGACGAATGCACTCGACAAAGTGGCCAGCGCCACCGTCGCGCAGGTCGTCGCGGTCAACGCTGGTGATCACGACGTATTTGAGTTTGAGCTGGGCGATGGTGTTGGCGAGGTTGAGCGGCTCGTTGGCATCCAGCGGATCGGGCCGACCGTGGCCAACGTCGCAAAACGGGCAGCGCCGGGTGCACTTGTCGCCCATGATCATGAAGGTGGCGGTGCCTTTGCCGAAACACTCGCCGATGTTGGGGCAGCTCGCCTCTTCGCACACGGTCACCAGTTTGTTGGCGCGCAGCACGTCCTTGATTTCGTAGAAACGCGTGCTGGGTGAGCCCGCCTTGACGCGGATCCAAGCTGGTTTTTTCAGCACCTCGGCTGGCACGATCTTGATTGGAATGCGCGCGGTTTTGGCCTGGCTTTTCTGCTTGGCGGTGGCGTCGTAAGTGGCCGCAGGCTGCGCTTGGCGCACGGTGTTGTCGGTCGGTGCGTCGTGTGTGGTGGAGCTGGACATGGTGAAAGCGCCGGTGGCGCGTTGGATTTCAGGGGGCCAGGATGGCGGTGAGCTGCTCGCTGAGCACCTGTGCCGCCTCATGCCATGAAACAGCGGCTTCCATTGTAGAAAGGTCCACCGTCTGCAGGCCTTGATAGCCACAGGGGTTGATGCGCTGAAAGGGTTGCAAGTCCATCGCCACGTTGAGCGCCAGGCCGTGGTAAGTGCAGTGTCGGCTCACCTTGATCCCCAGCGCGGCGATCTTGCCCAGACCGGTGAAGTCGGGCGTGGCGGCCGGCTCACCGGGAATGCGCCGAGTAGGGCGCTGCGCCAGCAGCGCGTGGCTACCTGGGTCGTCCAGGCGCACATAAATGCCGGGTGCGCCGGCCACGCGGTGACCCGTCACGCCAAACCGGGCTAGCGTGCGGATCACCGCTTCTTCGACGCGGTACACGTACTCTTTCACGTAATAGCCGGCGCGCTGCAAATCGATCAGTGGGTAGGCCACCACCTGCCCCGGACCGTGATACGTCACCTGACCACCGCGGTTGGTGCGGACGACCTGTATGTCACCCGGTGCCAGCAAATGATCTTCCCGCCCGGCCAGACCCTGGGTGAACACCGGCGGATGTTCGCAAACCCATAGCTCATCGGGCGTCTCAAGCGTGCGTGCTTCGGTGAACGCCTGCATGGCCGTGTAGGTCGGAGCGTATTCAGCGAGCCCTATGTGACGCAGGGTCAACATGTGTGGAGGCGCTCGGTCATAACACCACCTTCACCATCGGGTGCGTGGTGAGGGTGCGGTAGAGCTCGTCGAGCTGCTCGCGGCTGGTCACATACACCGTGAGCGTGAGCCCCAGGTAGTTGCCCGCCTTGCTGGGTCGACGCTCGATCGTGCGCTCATCGAACGTGGGGTCGAACGAGCGGGCGATATGAACCATGGCGGCTTCATAGCCCTCGACTTGCGCGCCCATCACCTTGATCGGAAAGTGGCAGGGGTACTCGATCAGCGACTGCTCGGGTGGAAGCGGTGGCGGCACATTCATGGACATCGCGCGCTCTCAGATCGACTGCGCGGCCTTGGCCTGTTGGTAGCCCGCATACAGCTTGGCGTAGACGGGGCCGGGCCGACCGTGCGTTTCGCCATGGCCCACCGGTTCACCATCGAGCGTGGTGATCGGCAGCACCTCTTTGGTGGCCGAGGACAACAGCAGCTCGTCGGCGTTCAGCACCTCGGCGCGGGTGATGCGGCGCAGCTCAAACGCAATGTCCTGCTCCCGACAAATATCCTCCAACAAACCGAAGCGAATGCCCTCCAACACCAGATGGTCCTTCGGCGGCCCCATGAGCATGCCGTCTTTCACCACCCAGACGTTGCTGGCGGCGGCCTCGCTCAGCATGCCGTCGCGAAACATCACCGTCTCCAGCGCGCCGGCGTCGGCGCTGATCTGGCGCGAGAACACGGCACCCAGCAAGCTGGTGCTTTTGATATGCGCCTTTTCCCAGCGGAAATCGTCGGCGGTGACACAGGCCACGCCCTGTTCGCGCTGGGCTGCGCTGGCCAGCTTCATGTCGCTCACCATCACAAAGACGGTGGGAGTGAGGCGGGGTGGCATCACATGGTCGCGCACCGCCACCCCGCGCGTCACCTGAATGTAGACCAGCTGATTGGCCGAACCGCCGCCATCGATGTGCGACAGGAGCAGCCGACGTGCGATCGACAGCCACTCGTCGTTCGCCATGGGGCGGGCGATGCGCAGTTCGTCGAGCGAGCGCTGCAGCCGCGCCATGTGGTGCTCGAAGCGGAAGATCTTGCCGTCGTAGACCGGCAGCACCTCGTAGACGCCGTCGCCAAAGATGAAGCCGCGGTCCAACACGCTCACCTGAGCCTGCGAGACGGGGCTGTAGCGCCCGTTGAGGTAGCAGGGGGTGTCGGGCAGAGGCGAGGAGGGGGTGTTGGGTGCGGAAGTCATGGCGAAATTATCGGCGCGCAGACAAAGACCCCTTGTCGAGCCCCGCGTGTTGACGAAAGGCTCGGGTTTCTACGTATAATCAAAGGCTTTGCGAAACTACTTCTCTTTGTAATCTGCCTAAAATTTGCCATGTCGAAAATGCCGGAGTCCGATGCGCCGGCGCACAGCGAGGCGAGTACAGAAAATGACTGGGAAGATGG
>JBLIJY010000214.1:0-4818 GCA_047636095.1 Hydrogenophaga sp.
GTGGTCACACGTCGCGCGCCGTTGAAGCGGGTTTCCCAGTAAGACTTGCGCATGTCTTCCACTCTCACCGTGGAGCCCGCGCGCGGCGAGTGGATGAACTTGCCGTCGCCCACGTAAATGCCAACGTGGCTGAAGGCGCGGCGCATGGTGTTGAAGAACACCAAGTCGCCGGGCTTGAGCTCGGTGCGCTCAATGGGCTGGGTGGCTGCTGCTTGCTCGTCGGAGCGCCGGGGCAGTACCTTTCCCACCGACTCTTCGAACACCGCTCGCACAAAACCGCTGCAGTCGAAGCCAGTTTCGGCGCTGTTGCCGCCGTACCGGTAGGGCGCACCCAGAAATCCCATGGCATTGAGCACCAGCTCGGAGGCCGCATCTCCCACCACAGTGCCGGCCTGCTGGATCTGGCTGCCCAGCCGCTGCACCAGGCCTTTTTCTGCCAGCAAAGCTTCCATGTCATCGAACGGTGCCTGGCTTGGCGTGGCGTGCACCGAGACAGACAAACTCAACAAAATGGTAAGGAGCCACAAGTTCATGTTGGCGCGACCATATCGGCGATACCCACCAAAGTCAAGCGAGAAAACGCATGCAGAAGCTTGATTTCACAAGGGCTTGTGCCTTCTCTGCGCTGCGCGGGTCGGTCGCCAGCGGTGGGCGACAATGTCGGCATGGGCTGCGCCAAATGCATCGTTTGCAGCCTCACTCTGTTTGTTTGGATTCATGAAAGGCCCCGGCATGTTGCTCGACGTCAGCGATTCGCAGTTGATTTTGGTGGACTACCAAGCGCGGCTGATGCCAGCGCTTTGGGAGGGGCCGCAAGCGCTGGCCAACGCGGTGCGCTTGGCCCAAGCGGCTACTCGGCTGCAAGTGCCGGTTTGGGGCACCGAGCAAAATCCCGAGAAGCTGGGCACCAATGACCCCGCGCTGCGCGAATTGTGCCGCCGCACCCTGGCCAAGATGCATTTCAGCGCGGTGGCCGACGGTTTGATCGACTGCCTGCGCCCGCCGGCCAGGCCGGTGGGCGGCAACGCGCGCAGCCTGCCCAAACACCTGCAAAAGCAGAATGAGTCGCCAGCACCCGAGCGCGCCACACTGGTGGTGGCCGGTTGCGAAGCCCATGTTTGCCTGATGCAGACGGCGCTCGAACTGATGGAACAGGAACTCGACGTGTGGGTGGTCACCGATGCCTGCACCTCGCGCACCGAGCGCAACCGCGACGCGGCGTTTGACCGCCTAGCCAGCGCCGGTGCCGAGTTGCTCACCACCGAAATGGTGATTTTTGAGTGGCTGCGCAGCGCGGAGCATCCGGCGTTTCGTGAGGTGCAGGCGCTGATCAAGTGAGACGTTGCGGTGAATGTCCAGTTTGGCTAGCGGGTGGCTGGCCATGCGGTGTCGGCGCCGTGCGCGTCAGGCTCTCGCAAGCCAAATATCCATAATTATGAATTCAGTTTGAGCGGGCGGGGTATCTGAGTACCGGAGCCGCCGTTCAGATGCTGCGGCGAGTGGCCGCACCACGCAGGAGACATTCATGAGTCAGCCGCAGAGCTATGCCGATTTTTACCACCGCTCCATCGAGGAACGCGACGCGTTCTGGACCGAAGAGGCGCAACGCATCGACTGGAAGCAACCCTTCCAGCGGGTATGCAACAACGACAACCCGCCGTTTGCGCGCTGGTTCGAGGGCGGTCTGACCAACCTGTGCCACAACGCGGTGGACCGCCACCTGAAGGAGCGCCCCGACCAGAACGCGCTGATCTTCGTCTCCACCGAGACCGACACCGAAAAGACTTACAGCTTTTCTGAACTGCACGCCGAGGTGCAGCGCATGGCCGCCATCTTGCAAGCGCAGGGCGTCAAGAAGGGCGATCGGGTGTTGATTTACATGCCCATGATTCCCGAGGCGGCGTTTGCCATGCTGGCCTGTGTGCGCATCGGGGCCATTCATTCGGTGGTGTTCGGTGGCTTTGCCAGCCACGCCTTGGCCAGCCGCATCGAAGACGCTTCGCCGGTGGTGATCGTCAGTGCCGACGCTGGGTCACGCGCTGGCAAGGTGGTGCCGTACAAGCCGCTGCTGGACGAGGCGATTCGCCTGTCCAGCCACAAGCCGGCCCATGTGGTCATGGTCGACCGGGACCTGGCACCGTTTCAACAGGTCGAGGGGCGTGATGTGGATTACGCAGCGGCACGTGCCGAGCGGATGGACGCTGTGGTGCCCTGCGAATGGGTCGACGCCACGCACCCGAGCTACACCCTCTACACCAGCGGTACTACCGGCAAACCCAAGGGTGTGCAGCGCGACACTGGCGGCTACGCGGTGGCGCTGGCGTCGAGCATGGAGCACATCTTCATGGGCAAGCCGGGCGAGACCTATTTCTCCACCAGCGACATTGGCTGGGTGGTGGGCCACAGCTACGTCGTCTACGGCCCGCTGATCGCCGGCATGGCAACCCTGATGTATGAGGGCCTGCCGATCCGGCCCGATGCGGGCATCTGGTGGCAGTTGGTGGAAAAGTACAAGGTGTCGGTGATGTTCAGCGCGCCGACCGCAGTGCGGGTGCTGAAGAAGTACGACCCGGCTTTCCTCAAGCAATACGACCTCTCCAGCCTGAAAGCTCTGTTCCTAGCGGGCGAGCCGCTGGACGAACCGACCGCGAAATGGATCACCGACGAGCTGGGAAAACCCATTATCGACAATTACTGGCAGACCGAAACCGGCTGGCCGATCTTGTCGTTGTGCAACGGCGTGGAGCCTGCATCGAGCAAATTTGGCTCACCAGGCAAGGCCGTTTATGGCTTCAATGTGACGCTGCTCGACGATCAGACCGGCGAAGAACTCACCGGCTCCAACCAGAAGGGCGTCGTGGCCATTGAAGGCCCGCTGCCGCCAGGCTGCTTGCAGACCATCTGGCGCGATGACGACCGGTTTGTCAAAACCTACTGGTCCAGTGTGCCCGGTCGCATGGTCTACAGCACCTTCGACTGGGGCATTCGCGATGAAGACGGCTACTTCTTCATCCTGGGGCGCACCGACGATGTGATCAACGTTGCTGGGCACCGCCTGGGTACACGCGAAATCGAAGAGAGCATTGCCAACCACCCGCAGATCGCCGAGGTGGCGGTGGTAGGGGTGGCCGATCAGCTCAAGGGGCAGGTGGCGATGGCGTTTGCGGTGGTGAAAGACGCCTCGCTGCTGCACGACGAAGCCTCTCGGCTCAAGCTGGAAGGCGAGGTCATGAAGCTGGTGGATCAGCAGCTGGGCGCTGTAGCCCGCCCGTCGCGGGTGCGGTTTGTGACCGTTTTGCCCAAGACGCGCAGCGGCAAGCTGCTGCGCCGAGTTATTCAGGCGGTGTGCGAAGGCCGCGACGCTGGTGACCTGACCACCATGGACGATCCGGCTGCGCTGCAACAGATCAAGGACCTGGTCGGCTGACGCGACCGGCTCAAGATCGGTTGAAGGCCTGACAAGCCACAGATGGGCCGAGCGGTGCTCATCCGAAAGCACGCCAATCGCCTACTGGCTGGAGGCGACGCTTAACCATTGGCGTAGCCTCCTGTGAGACGCATTTGCTCTTATGATTCATGCTTATATTGTCAAAAGAGTGAACGGCCATGAAGCAATTGATCGGATCTGAAGGCAGCGCAGAGAAAGCGCGCGTTTTCGAGATGGCTGCCGAGCTGTTCGGTGTGCTGGCCACGCCCATGCGTTTGCGCATCCTCAGCGCACTGTGCGACCGTGAAAAATCGGTATCGCAGTTGCTCCAGGAGATCGAGACCACCCAGCCCAACTTGTCACAACACCTCAACCTGCTCTACCGCGCGGGCGTGCTGGCCAAGCGCAAAGAGGGCACGCAGGTGATTTACCGGGTGCAAAGCGAAAAGGCGGTGATGCTTTGCCGCACAGTCTGCACCCAGATCGCGATCGAGTTGGACGAACCCAGTGCGGTACCAGCTGCCGAGCGACTGTCTCCTCGGTTGATTGCCTGATGTGGGTCTGAGACCTGCGACGATGGGTCTTTCGAATCTGTTCGCCCGTGGCCTGCTGGTTTCGGCTTTGCTCACAGCGATTGCCGGATGCGCGTCCAGCGGTGTCAACTTGGGCTTTTCCTTGCCGATTGGTCGCAGCGTAGGCGTGGGTGTGAGCGTAGGCAGCGACGGGCGCATTGGCACCAGCGTGGGTGTTGGGGTAGGCGGCGGATCGCTCAGCGTGGGTACCTCGGGGCAATTGGGGCAATTGCCCGTGCCAGCTCGTCCCCAGCGTGAGAAGAAAAGCGTAGACCGGTAGCGGGTAGAGACGGCACGCGTTGCGTCGCCACTTCTGCGCTGACACAAGGCTTGCGATCGGTTTTCGCGCCACACTGTGGCGGCGTTGGTGTCCTTATCTGGTGCAAATTGGCGGCTCAACGCCTCCTGCCTGCCGGTGGATGTCACAATGAACCCTTGCAGCAAGGTCCTTCCACAGCCACTGTCGCATCCGCCAACCGGTCAAGCCGTGCCGCGGAAGGTTTGTTTTAACCAACTTAGTTTTCCGCAGGGAAACAGAGGCCAGCGAATTCATGAGCGATTCCGCATCCAGCAGCATCTATGTTGCTTACAAGGACAACTCGTACCTCTTCGGCGGCAACGCGCCGTATGTGGAGGAGATGTACGAAAACTACCTAGCCAACCCAGGCAGCGTGTCTGAGTCTTGGCGCTCTTACTTCGACGCGCTGCAGCATGTGCCGGCAGTCGACGGCACAGATGCCCGTGACGTTCCCCATCTCCCGGTCATCAACGCGTTTGCCGATCGTGCCAAACAAGGCGGCACCCGTGTGGTCATCGCCG
>JBLIJY010000215.1:0-4796 GCA_047636095.1 Hydrogenophaga sp.
GGCGCTACTTGCCTGAGCTCGCGGGCCTGCCCGACGCGGCCATCCACGCGCCCTGGAAAGCGCGCGAGGTGGAGCTGGTGAGTGCGGGTGTGGTGTTGGGTCAAAACTACCCGAACCCGGTGGTGGACCACGCCGAGGCACGCGAACGCACGCTGCAGCGCTACGCGGTGGTCAAAAAGCCGGGCAAAACACCCGCATGAAAAAACCCGGCACACGGGCCGGGTTTTCGGGCGAGTGAGGCGCTACCGGTCAAACCTCAGCAGCGGCCCGCGCGTAGTGCGCGACCAATCCCAGCAACTCGTCTTCCGAGTAGGGCTTGCCCAGGTAGTGATCGACACCGAGCTCGCGCGCATGCTCGCGGTGTTTTTCGGCGATGCGCGAGGTGATCATGATCACTGGCAGACCTGCGAGCCGCGTGTCGCTGCGGATGTTGCGCACCAGATCGAAGCCGTCCATGCGCGGCATTTCGATGTCGGACAGCACCACCGTGGGCCGCTCCTGCTGCAGGCGCTCCAGCGCTTGCAGACCGTCGGCCGCCAGCGCGACCCGGTAGCCTTCGCGCTGCAGCAGGCGTTGCGTGACGCGGCGCACGGTGATGGAATCGTCCACCACCAGCACCAGCGGCACGGCACTGATCGCCTGTGCGGCGAGACTGCTGCCCTCGCCCTCACTCACGGGTTCGGCCGCTTGCTGGCTGGCAATCCAGTCGTGAACCTGCGCGCCGTACACCTTGGCCAGTGCGACCGGGTTGTAAATCAGCGCCACAGCGCCGGAGGCCAATACCGACATACCCGCCAGACCCGGCAGGCGCGAGAGCTGACGCCCCAGGTTCTTGACCACCACTTCCTGGTTACCCAACACCTGATCCACATGCATCGCGATGCGCTGCGCTGCGCTGCGAAAGATCACAACCGGCAAGGTGCGGCCAGCCAACTCTTGCGAGCGGGGTGACGACTGCAGCAAAGCACCAGCCCAAAAGAACGGCACCTCTTCGCCAGTCACCGGCAGCGTGCCGCTGGCGTAAGCACGTTCCAGCTCGGCGGGGGTGAGGCGGCGGACCACCTCCACCAGATTGGACGGCACGCCGAGCGTCAATGCGCCCGCGCGCACCATCACCACCTGGGTGACAGCGGTGGTGAGTGGCAGCATCAACCGGAAACGGGTACCCACGCCCAGCTCGGTGTGGGTTTCGACGCGACCGCCCAGGGCCACCACATCGGCGCGCACCACGTCCATGCCAATACCGCGACCCGCCAAAGACGAGGTCTCGGTGGCGGTGCTCAACCCCGGCTCGAACACCAGCTGTGCGGCCTCGGTATCGCTCAGCGCAGCGGCCTCGGCCACCGTACCGAGCTCAGCCGCGCGCTCGCGCAGCCGGACCAGATTGAGACCGGCGCCGTCGTCGCTGAACACCACCGACACATCGTTGAGTTCTGGAGCCAGGCGAATCTCGATACGCCCTTCAGCTGACTTGCCAGCAGCCTGGCGTGTCTCGGGGCTTTCAATGCCGTGCACCACACTGTTGCGCAGCAGGTGCTCGAAGGCAGCGGTCATGCGGTCGAGCACGCCGCGGTCCATTTCGATGCTGCCGCCGGTGATATCCAGGCGCACCTGCTTGCCGGTTTCCTTCGAGGCTTGCCGGACCACGCGGTACAGGCGCTCTGAGATGCCTTCGAATTCCACCATGCGCGTGCGCAACAGATCGCGTTGCAACTCGCGCGCTTGGCGGCCCTGCGCCACCAGGCTGTCTTCGGTCGCCTCCAAGGCGCGCTGCAGGTTGCGCTGCACCGTGGCCACGTCGTTGACCGACTCAGCCATCATGCGGGTGATTTCCTGCACACGGGTGAAGCGGTCGAACTCAAGCGGATCGAACGCCTGATCGGCATCGCGTGCCTGCGCCAAGCGCGACTGCATCTGCGTCTCGGCCTGCAGCTCCATGTCGCGCAGCTGCGCTCGCAAACGATCGAGGTTGCCGGTGAGTTCTTTGAGCGAGCCGCGCAGGGTCACCAGTTCGGCTTCCATGCGGGTGCGGCTGATCATCACCTCGCCCGCCTGGTTGACCATGCGGTCGAGCAACTCGGGGCGCACCCGCACCGCCGCACCGGCACGAACCGGCGCCAGCAGGGGCGAGGCTGGCAAGGACAGGCCCTTCAAACCCGTTGGGCTGGCTGTTTGGCTGCCAACGGATGCGGACTCAATGGCGGGCGCCGTTTCGGTCTGCTGCACCGCTTCGACTGGCATCACCTTGTCACTGGACACCTCCATTTCAGGCGCGCTCTGCACCACGTTCTGCGCCAGTTCCTGGGTCTCTGGGCTGGTGTTTCGCAGCGTCTCGAAGCGCGTTTCAATGGCATCAAACGCATTCTGAACGGGCTCCAGATCGGTGCTGCGCGGCAGCTCCGATCCCAGGCGTTCGACGGTGGTTTCCATGCGGTGGGCCATTTCGCCCAGACGCAGTGCGCCAGCCAGGCGGGCGCTGCCTTTGATGGTGTGCAGATTGCGCAACACCTCAGCGCGTGCGCTGGCGTTGGCGGGCCGCGCCACCCATTGGCGCAAGGCACCGCCCAACCGCGGCAACAGCTCTTGGGCCTCTTCGGCAAAGATCGGAAACAGGTCAACGTCGATCGTATCGAGGGCATCGATGTCGTCGTCGATGTCCTGTACCGGGCCACGCGCCGGCGTGTCCATCCGCTCGGTGGTGAGCGCGGGGATCGCCGGCAAATTCAGACCCCCTGTCTCGGTCAGCGTGAAATCGGTCAGCACCAACTCGTCGGCCGATGGCGTCTGGGTCTCAGCCGTCGGCTCTGACTTGGAGGTGGTCAGCGTGTTGTCCACCACGGCATCGCCCACCGATGCCGACAGCGTTTCAGGCATCCACTCCGGCAGTGGTTCGTGAACCACGCGGTGCAAGGCCTCCAACAGCGCCTCGTCGGGGTCCTTCAGGAAGCCAGCGGCGAACTGGTGCAGCAGGCGGCGGATGTCTTCCGAAGCATCCACAAACAGCTCAGCGATCTCAGGGCCAGCCACCCAGCCCGATTCCTGGTGCAGGCGCACCGTGGCAATGGCGTGTTCCAGCGCACGGGCGATCTCGGACAGGGAACCAAACCCGACCGTGGCAGAGCTGCCAGCGAGCGAATGGGCCAGCGACTCGGCCTGGGCCGGCGCGATTTCGTGCCGCTCCAGCGACCATTCCGCCAGCTCGGTGCTCAGACGACGTGACCATTCATCGGCCTCATTCAGGTACACGTTGTAGAGCTTGATGCCGATGCGCAGCGTGCCGATCACCTTGGTTTGGTCGTCGGCGAGAGCGTCGAACACCAGCGGGGCCGCCAGCAACTCCGCTGGCTGCGACTCATCGACCACCTTTGTCAATGTCGGCAGGGAATGCTCAGGTGTTTCAGCGTCCTCACCGGGCACGCTGGTCGGGGTCTCTTCAACTTCATCGGTCGCCTGCGTGGTGGGCGGCAAATCGGGCGGTGTGGTCTCGAGCGCTTCGGGTGAAGGTGGCTGCGCTGCATCGCGTTCGCGGGCAGAAAATGCGGTCAGAGCGCCGAAATCGATGTCGTCAAACATCGGCGTCGGCACATTCGGCGCCAATGCTTCGTCTGCGGTAGCGGAAAAAGGATCGTCTGCCGGGGAGGGTTCTTGATCGAACTCGGGCCAACCCTCGGGAAGATCCGACATAGGGTCGACCGCTGTGGCCTCAGGCACGGCATCGGGTTCGCTGAAATCGATGTGCTGAGGCTCATCGTCCAGTTTCAGGGGGCTGTCGGCGGGATCGCCCAGGTCGTTGATGTCGATTTCCAGCCCTGCATCGATCTCGCTGAAATCGATGTGCTGCTGCTCATCGTCAAGCCCCAGGGGGCTCACGAGGGGATCGCCCAGGTCGTTGATATCGATGGCGAGCTCCGCCTGCAACGGCTCTGCGTCTGCGCTGTCTGGCTGCAGTGTGTCGATCCCGGGCACGCCTTGCAGCGGCAACTCCTCGCCCTGGTTGCGCCAAGCCTCGGCACTGGCGCGCAGCGGTGCAGCGCTCCAAAGCGCGTCCTGTTGGGTTGCAATGTCTTCGGCCCAGCGCGCAAACGCCTGCACCGCGTCTTGCGACAGGTTCATCAACCCAGGCTGCACCGGACGTTGCTCGGCCAACGCGGCGTTGATGGTTTGCTCCATCGCCCAGGCGGCCTCACCGAATTCGGTCAGCCCGACCATGCGTGAGCTGCCCTTGAGCGTGTGGAAAGCGCGCCGCAGCGTGGTCAGGCTCTCCAGATCGTCTGGATGCTCACGCAGCCTGGTCACCGCGGATTGGCCATTGCCCAGCACCTCGCGGGCCTCCTCCAGGAAGATGTCGAGGAGGTCTTCCTCGCCGTTTTCGTCGGTCAATGGCACGGGCTGCGAAGCGCTCCCTTGCTGGGGAGGTTGCACCGCCACCTGAGGCAGGTCGATCGGCGCCTTGGCCCCTGCCGGGGTGTCCGTCTCGGCCAATACCGGAGCGGCATCGGGCGTACCCTGCGCCACATCGGCTTGCTCGGCTTGCTCGGCCGACAAGGTCTGGTCGGCGAGTGGATCGAGTGGCTGGTCCAGGCCGGTCGGCTCGGCGCCCTGCTCCACGTCTGGTGGATTTTGCTGAAGGTCGGCACCGATACTGGGCGCAACGTCATCGCTGCTGGGTTGGGGACCACCCAGAGGCGATGCGTGGCGGCCCATGAGCGGCAACAGCTCGCCTTTTTCTTCATCGAACACAAACAGTTTCTTGGCCAGCGCCGGCTGGTAGCTGAGCATGTCGACCAAAAAGCTCA
>JBLIJY010000216.1:0-4788 GCA_047636095.1 Hydrogenophaga sp.
GCGGCGTTCCGATCGCGGCAAGGGTCGTGCGAAAGAGGCCCCTCCCATCTGAATGGCCTGGCGTGCTGCGCGACGGCGCAGTGGCCCGAGTGCCCAGCAAGGAGCTCGTCAAGGGCGACCTGCTGGTGCTCGCCGAGGGCGATGCGGTGGGCACTGGCTGCGGGCCGCTGTGGCGTTCTCGGCGTTGCTGCAAGTGGCCGTCGTGCACCTGCCGTTCCTGAACCTGGCTTTCGGCACCGTGCCGCTGTCCGCCAGTCAGTGGGTCGTGTGTGTGGCGATGGCCAGCGGGGTGCTGTGGTTCAGCGAAGCGCGCAAGTTGGTGTGGCGCCTGTGGGGTCGCCGCGTGAGCCCAGCGTGAGGCCCTTGAGGAGACGGCTCATGATGCATCCTCCCCGGTGGATGCCGGGGCGGGGGTCTCGTTCCACCGTTCGATCACCCGCCGATCCGCGTGGTGCGGGTTGGTGCCCAGCAGGCTGACCGACGCCGGGGGCAAGACTGAAACCTTGCCAGTCACACCCGCAGGAAGGACAGCAACGCATCGTTGAACGCTTGCGCGTGCGAGACGTTCAGACCGTGCGGTGCACCGCTGATCACCACCAGCTTGCTGTGCAGCACGGCACGGTGGGTGCGCAGGCCCGAGCCTTCGATGGGCACGATCGCGTCCGCCTCGCCGTGAATCACCAGCGTGGGCACCGTCACCTGTTTGGGGTCTTCGCGCCAGTCGGTGATGCCGAACGCGTCCATGCACGCCAGCGCCGCTTGCTGCGCCGACTGGCGGCACAAGGCAACCGCCTCTGCGCGTTGCGACTCGGTGACCTGAATCACACCATTGGCGCAGAAGAAGTCTTCGGTGAACTGGTCAAAGAAGGCACTGCGGTCCTGCTCAAGTGCTCTTTTCATTTGTTGTGCTTTCTCAGGTGTGGCTCCTGCCACCAAGCCACCGCCCACCAACGCCGAGTCGGCCTCGCGCTTGGCTTCATGCGGCTTCAGCAAAGTCTGCGCAGCGCCACTCGGGTCTTGCGACGGAATGCCCTGGCCGGGGTTGGCCTGCTCAGCAAGGTCTGCGGCCACCGGTGTTGTATTGGGCGGCGGGGTGTTCGATGGGTTCATTGGCGTTACCGGGTTCCGCTGACGTTGGAGAGGGCCTGAAACGCGGTTTTTTCGATTCTGTCTGTGCGATGGCGAATGGACACGCATCAGGCCGGTGGCAAGCAAGGCGACCTGGGCGGGGCGGCGAACGGGGGTTGAAATTTTCGAAAAGACGCGTAACGGGCTCAGCGGGCGAGGTAGCCGCCGTCGACGGGGTAGTAAGCGCCGGTGACGAACGAGGCCCGGCTGGAGGCCAGCCAAACCACCAGCTCGGCCACTTCCTCAGGCAAACCGAGGCGACCAATGGGGTGTGCCGCGATCAGGCCGGCCTTCACTTCGGCATCTTCCTCCAGCGCCTCGATCATGGGCGTTTGAATGAAGCCGGGGCCCACCGCGTTGATGCGCAGGCCCTGAGCGCTGTACGCGATGGCGGCGGCCTGGGTGAGGCCGATCACGCCATGCTTGGCGGCGGTGTAGGCCGGGGCAGTGGCCATGCCCACCATGCCCAAAATGGATGCGGTGTTGACGATGGCACCGCCACTGTTTTTCAGCATGGCGGGGATCTGCGCCTTCATGCCGAAGAACACGCCTGAGAGGTTGATGTTGATCACCTGTGCCCAGGCGTCCAGCGCGTAGTCGGCCAGCAGCGCGGTCTCGCCGCCAATGCCGGCGTTGTTGCAAGCCACGTCGAGCTGTCCGTAGTGCGCCAGGGCCTGGTCCACGAGCGCCTGAGCGTCTTGCGGCTTGCTCACATCAGAGACGGCAAACAGCGCCTGGGCACCCAGGGCGCGCACCTGCTTCAGTACCGCCTGCCCCGCATGCTCGTTGATGTCAGACAACACCAAATGCGCACCTTCGCGCGCAGCGACCACAGCAATGGCCTGGCCGATACCAGAGGCGGCACCGGTGACGAGAACCACTTTGTTTTTCAGCATGAGGTTCCACCCATCGTGTGGCAGCGAGACGCTGCTCTGTTGGCAAGTCCCGCTAGCGGCGCAGGCGCGCAGCAGGAGCGAGATGCCATCCTGGACCTTTGCGCGGGGGGGCGTCTGTGCGATGGCAGACACAGCCAGGCAGTTGGGCGGCGCCCTGCCTGGGCGGAGGCTCTGGCGAACCTACGATCTGAAAAAAAGACCTCAAGGCGCAGCTCTCGCGAATATTTTTCTGGGCAATGTTCGACGGCGCACAGACCCGCCACAGACGAGCCAACACACTGTTGCCATGCACCCCCGGCTGCCACCATCGAAAGCTCCCATGACCCCCAGTCGCCAAGCCCGTATCTTGCATCACAGCACCCAGAATCCTTGGTCTGAGTCGCTGCCAGTCGCGGCGGCCCCCGCTTGGAACAGCAAGCCTTTCCCCATCCACTGGCTAACCACTTGCGCGGCCTTTGCGGACTCTGGCGGCATGATCAGCGGCGATGAGTTGGCCCAGCGACTCACCGATTCGGCGTTGAGCGCGGGTGGCGCAGACGGCTTGCAGGCCATCTCGCTGGTGGCGCGCTGGATCGTCTCGCGCTCCGTGGTGACGGTCTCGGGGCCGCACGGCTGGATGCTGCCCATGTTCCAGTTCGATCAGGCCACGGCCACCCCCAAGCCCACCATGGCGCCGGTGCTGGCCGAGTTGCGTGGTGTCTTCGATGAGGCGGAGTTGGCGCTGTGGTTTGTGTCGTCCAACGACTGGCTCAAGGGCGATCGGCCCGCCATGGTCATGCACAAGAACCTGCCCGGCGTGCTCCATGCGGCGCGTGCTGACCGTTTCCTGGCCAGAGGCCACTGAACCCGTCGCTGCCAGCCCGTCGCTGTTGTTGCAGCCTTGTCCTAACGACAAAGAAATGAGACACACCATGAGCGAACTGTTCCCAACATCAGAGCCTGTCCAGTCCCTGTCCTATGGCTTTGGCCGTCAGCTGAAAGAGCGAGATTTTGGTGCCGCCATCACGCGCGTCACCGATGCTTTGAAGGACGAAGGTTTTGGGGTGTTGACCGACATCGACGTGCAGGCCACGATGAAGACCAAGCTCGGTGTCCAGGGGCGCCCGTACCGCATCCTCGGCGCGTGCAACCCGCCGCTGGCCCACCAGGCATTGCAGGCCGAGCCCGACATCGGCTTGCTGCTGCCGTGCAACGTGGTCGTGCGCGAGGCAGCCGACAGCTCACTTTTCGTCAGCTTCATGGATCCGATGGCTGTCATGCAGATGACCGGCAACACCGAAGTGGCCAAGGTCGCGCAGGAGGTGAACGGGCGCTTGCAGCGCGTCATGACTGCCTTGTCGGCCTCACCGGCGAAAACCCAAGGCTGACGGCGATGCACATGTTTGACGACGGCGGTTACATGATGGGCGGCGTGCACGGACTGTGGTGGATCCTGTGGCTGGTTGTGCTGATCGGCCTCGTCGTTTTTTACGTCTGGGGCCAACCTGGTGCGCGGCGACAGGATTCTCGCGACGCGCCGCTGGACGTGCTCAAGCGCCGTCTGGCAAGCGGAGAACTCTCGCCTGAGGAGTACGAGAAGCGCAAGGCACTGCTCGACGGTGGCGGGGTCAAGCGCTGAGAGCAAGAGCGGGCGCTTTGGGCGCCAGTCGATCGCCTTGACCTTCACAGAGGGACAAGATCTGTCGTGAGTCCACCAAGGGCAGCGGTCTCGCAGCCCTCGGAAGCAGAAAAGGAGCGACACGATGGGCATGTCCTTGGAACACAGGCACAGGCGTCAAGCCGACCATGTGCAAGAGGGGCGCGGAGCAGGGCCGAATGCTGACAGCGCCTTGAAAGACCCCGTGTGCGGCATGACCGTGTCCCCGGCATCCAAGCACCACCTGGAGCACGAGGGCCACCCTTTTTACTTCTGCAGCGCCAAATGCCAATCGAAGTTCGAGGCGGCGCCCGAGCAGTATCTCGGTGCAGAAAAAGCTTCGTCGCCGTCGCCTCCTGAAGTCGCCAAGCCGGGCGCCATCTACACCTGCCCCATGCACCCGGAGATCCGCGAGGACCAGCCGGGTGACTGCCCCAAGTGCGGCATGGCGCTGGAGCCGGAAATGCCGGCGCTAGACGGCGACGAAAACCCCGAGCTGGCAGACTTCAAACACCGCTTCTGGTGGACCTTGCCCTTCACCGTGGTGGTGGTCACCCTGGCGATGGTGGGGCATGGGACCACCTGGCTCGATGGCGTTTTTGGCAGCGTGGACCAGAACTGGGTCGAGCTCGTGTTGACGCTGCCGGTCGTGCTCTGGGCCGGCTGGCCTTTTTACAAGCGCGGCGTGATGTCGGTGATCAACCGAAGCCCCAACATGTGGACACTGATCGGTCTGGGCACCAGCGTGGCCTTTGTCTACAGCGTTGTCGCCACCGTGGCGCCGCAGATCTTCCCCGCCACCTTCATCGTCGATGGTCGCGTGGCGGTTTACTTCGAGGCCGCGGCCGCGATCATTTCTCTGACCCTGTTCGGCCAGATTCTGGAGTTGAAGGCACGCTCGCAAACCTCGGCTGCGATCAAGTCGCTGCTCGGCCTGGCGCCCAAGACCGCCAGGCGCATCAACGCCGACGGCACCGAAGAGGATGTGCCGCTGGCGCATGTGCACGAAGGCGATCGGCTGCGTGTGCGCCCCGGCGAAAAAGTCCCGGTCGATGGCGTGGTGGTTGAGGGCAGCAGCGCGCTCGACGAGTCGATGCTGACCGGCGAGCCGCTGCCGGTGACCAAGCG
>JBLIJY010000217.1:0-4782 GCA_047636095.1 Hydrogenophaga sp.
AGTTCTCCGTCAGCAAACCGGGCACACGGGCGAACTCGCGCAGGTTGTTGCTGACCAAGGTGAGCCCTTCGCTGCGGGCGTGCGCGGCAATGTGCAAATCGTTGATGCAGATGGGCTGACCTGCCTTTTCGAGCACGCTGCGAATCCCGCCGTAATGCTGCGCTGCTTTGGCGGTGTAAGGCAGCACCTCCAGCAGGCTGGCGAACTCTTCCACCACCGCTGAGTTTTTGGCGACGGAGGCACTTTTTTCGGCGCCGTGGTACAGCTCGGACAGGGTAATGGCAGATATCGCCATGCGTTCCGCGTTCTGGTTAAAAGTCTCCATCACCTCAATAGGTCGGCGCTTGATCACGTAGATGACGATGTTGGTATCCAGCAAGTACTTCAGCATGCTGGCACTTCAGAAGGCTTCGCGCTCTGCTTGAGCTTGTGTGGCGCGATCTGGCAGAAAGTCGTTGGAGACCTGTGGGTCGTGCTGGAAGAATTCATTCCAAGTGCTGCCCACCGGGGAAATGATGCGGCTCATGCCTTTCGCTCGGATGGTCACTTTCTTGACGTTCTCTGGCAGGCGGACTTCTGCTGGCAGCCGAACCGCCTGGGAGCGGTTGTTGGTGAAGACGGTGGTGGTGCTCATGGACTTCTCCTAAAGGGATATGCCATCAGTATATGGCGATATGACAGAGGTGAAAATTGAGACCAGATTCTGGGTGGTTTTCACCGCACCCCCACCACCTTCACCAACTGCCCCACCCGTGGCGCAGCCTCACCGCCGTACAGCCCGTTGAGCAGCCGCAACTGCTGCTCGGTCGACACGCCGGCCGATTGCAGCGCAGCGAATCCACCGCGTGGGTACGGCGCCAGATCCACCACCCAGGGGTGGGCGTTGCGGGCGTCGGCTGCGGTCATTGGGCGAAAGCTTTTTTCGATGGCGTTCATGGCCGGCATGGCGCGGGCTTTGGCGCTGTCGTTGGCGGCAAGGTAGAGCAAAGCGTAGTGGGCATTTTTGGGGCCGGTGACGATGGTGGCTTGCAACGGCTGGGTCTGGCCGTTGGGCAGGCGGCGCACGCCAGCGAAGTGGGTGGCCGCCAACCCGTTGAGGTTGCCGCGCGTGACCTGGCCTTGGGCAGCGCCCAGGCCGTTTTTCAGAATGTCTTCGTGGTTGCTGCCGCTCTTGGGTGGCACGGCCAACATGCGCAACGCGGCGTCGCCCTGGGGGCTCACGATGGTGAGCGCGCTGGGGCTGTTCTGGATGCGCCAGCCGGGCTGGGCGGTGACGGCGATGCCCAGATCGGGATGCAAGAAATCCTGACCGCGCACCAGGCCTTGCTCAGGGCTGTCGCCAAAGGCCATGCCGCGGATGGCTTGCAGGTAGCGCTCTCGGCCGTCGTCGCCGTATTGGCCTTGGTAGCCAGCGGCGATCTGGCGGATGGCCTGCAGGCGCTGCTCGTTGCTGGGGTGCGAGGAGAGCCAGTCAGCGCCGCTGGGCGCGGGTTTGCCGTCGGCGCGGGCCTGATCGGCGGCGTAGGTTTCCTGGGACTTCAGCACCTGAATCACGTCGACCATGTTGCTGGGGTTGTAGCGGTTGCGAGCCAGGTACTCGGCGCCCAATGTATCGGCTTGCAGTTCTTGCTCGCGGCTGTAGCTGGCGATGTAGCCTGAGGCCACGCCCTGGGCCACGCGCCCGCTGAGGTCGGCCGCGCCGCCGATGCCCTGGCTTTCCAGCACCGCCCCCAGCACGCTGGCCGCCATCACACCCAGGCCCGCATTTTGGCTCCGGGTGGCGCGCTGGGCGCCATGGCGTGCGGTGACGTGGCCAATTTCGTGGCCGATCACGCCAGCCATGTCGGCTTCGCTTTCCATGTAGGCCAAGAGGCCACGGGTGACGTAAACATAGCCACCAGGCAGCGCAAATGCGTTGATCTCCGGGCTGTCAAGCGCGGTGAAGGTCCATTTCAAATCGGCGCGGTGCGACTGCGCGGCCAGCCGCTGGCCGACCTGGTTCACATAGGCCTGCAAGTTGGGATTTTTGACCACGCCATGCTCGCTCAGCACCTGCTGGTGGCCTTCCTGGCCAGCGGCGATCTCAGCCCGTTCGTCCATCACCGAGCGCTCAGCCTGCCCGGTCACGGGGTTGACGACCGGACTGCCACAACCGGCGAGCAGGCCGAGCGACAAGCCCAGGGCCGCAATCGGGGGCGCCATCCGCCATGGCGCCGGGGTGAGCGGGCGAAGGAGGCAGCGAATGGTGCGGCGAGGGGTTGATGAACGTTCGGTTTTCATGGGATCTCCTGGGCAGAAAAAACATGATACGGTGCCGATGCTCGCTTCCATGTAGGCCAATCGACCGAATCGCTTCGCGCTCGCAGAGGTCTCAATTTCTTCCAAAGGTGGCATGGCGCTTCACGGGCTGCCACCGCCCATTCCTGCGGTCCTCCGCGCTTGTCTCAACCAAGAGGTTCTCATGCTCAAAGCCCTGATATTCGACGTTGACGGTACCCTGGCCGACACCGAAGCCGTGCACCTGGAGGCGTTCAACCACGCCTTTCCCCAGGTGGGTCTGGACTGGCACTGGAGCCACGACGATTACGCCCATCTGCTCGAAATTTCCGGTGGTAAGGAGCGCCTGCGCCATTTCTGGCACACCGTGCATCCCGACATGACCGACCTGGGCGGCGGTGCGCTCGACGACACCCTCAACCGCCTGCACGAACTCAAGACCGCTTACTACGAAAACGCGGTGAACGAAGGGCGGGTGCACCTGCGCACCGGCGTGCTGGCGCTGATCAACGCCGCCCATGCCGAGGGCCTGCAGCTGGCGATTGCCACCACCACCTCGCCGGTCAACGTGTCGGCGCTGCTGCGCAAGGCGATCGGCATCGACTGGCGCCACATGTTTGTGGCGGTGGGCGATGGCTCCTCATCGCCCGTGAAAAAACCCAACCCTCAGGTCTACCTGCAGGTGCTGGGTGACATGGCGATACCCGCCGCCCATTGCCTGGCCTTTGAAGACTCACCCAACGGCCTGCGCGCGGCCATGGCGGCTGGCTTGCAGACGGTGATCACGCCGACCGAATTCAGCCTGAAGCCCAATTTCGAAGGCGCGTTGCGTGTGCTGCCCGATCTGTCGGCTGTCACGGTGGCGCAGCTGCGCGAGTGGCTGGATGAAGCAGGCCCGCTACCGGCTGCGCAATAATCCGGCCCCGTCGACCCAACACCGCTCCCCATGCCACTCGCCCGCCGCTCCACGCTGACGCAGTTTCTCATTGAGGAACGGCGGCGCTACCCTTGCGCCAGCGGTGACTTCAATGCCCTGGTGCTCGACGTGGCGCTGGCTTGCAAGACGCTGGCGCGCAGTGTGGCGTTTGGTGCCTTGGGCGGTCCGCTCAGCACGGGCTGGGGCGGTCCAATCGGCGGCGGGGCGGGCCATTTCCCAAGCGGATCAGATCACGCGATGCAGCGCCCGCCTGCGCAGGCTGCCGATGGCGCCGCACAGGAAAGCATGGGCCATGCGATCTTTGTCGACGCCAACCATTGGGGCGGTCATTTGGCAGGCATGGCGTCGGCCACGGTCGCCGAACCGCTCACCATCCCCGAGCCACACCCGCGTGGCAAGTACCTGCTGGTGTTCGACGCGCTGGAGGGCGCCGACCAGGCCGACCTCAACGTGGCGCTGGGCAGCGTGTTTTCGGTGCTGCGCGCACCGCCAGCGTTGGCAGACGGTGGCCGCGAGCTGAGCGCTGAAGATTTCTTGCAGAGCGGCGCGCAGCAGGTGGCAGCCGGCTATGCGCTGTATGGGCCTGCGACGCAGCTGGTGCTCACGGTGGGTGCGGGCGTGCACGGCTTTACCCTCGATCCCAACTTGGGGGAATTCAAGCTCACCCAGCCCGACATCCGCATACCGGCCGACACCGACACCTTCGCCATCAACGCTGCCAACAGCCGCTTCTGGGAAGCGCCGGTGAAGCGCTATGTGGACGAGTGCCTGGCCGGCAAAAGCGGCCCACGCGGCAAAGACTTCAGCACCCGCTGGATCGCCAGTCCTGTGGCCGAGGCGCACCGCATCCTCATGCGCGGTGGGGTGTTCCTGTGCCCGCGCGACGCCGAAGACACTGGCCGACCTGGCTGCCCTGGTCTGCTGCACCAAGCCAACCCGCTGGCTATGCTGATCGAGCAGGCTGGTGGCCGCGCCAGCACCGGGCGCGAGCCGGTGTTGCAGCGGGTACCGGGCAGCCTCTCACAGCGCACCGGTCTGGTGTTCGGCTCCCGAGACGAGGTGCAGCGCATTGAGCGCTACCACCGCGAGCCCACTGCACTCGCCAGCGGTGGCAGCCCGCTGTTTTCGCCGCGTTCGCTGTTTCGCGTTTGAACCCAACCCAGTCCACGCCTACTTGCTGCTCACGTACTCCGCCACCGCCGCCATTTCCAGCTCGGTCATCTTGGCTGCGATGCTGTGCATCACCGCGTTGTCGTCGGTGCGCTCGCGTTTGTTGAACGATTTGAGCTGGTTGTGCACATAGCCTGAAAACTGCGTGGCCAGGCGCGGCAAATTGGCCGAGCCCTCGGCGGCTGTGCCGTGGCAGCTGGCGCAGGCGGGCAGACCACTGAATTTGTTGCCGCTGTGATAGATGTAGCGGCCCATCGCAGCAAGTTGAGGGTCTTTCGCCTCTTCGCGCGGCAGCGACATGTGCTCGTAGTACTTGCCCAGCGCCAGCATCTCGTCGGGTGTGAGCTTGGCCACCATGGGCGCCATGGTCGAGCTCTTGCGCTGCCCACGTTGAAACG
>JBLIJY010000218.1:0-4776 GCA_047636095.1 Hydrogenophaga sp.
TTAACCACCGAATCGAGCGATCAAATGAAGATGGCCGGGCGCGCTGCGGGCGCCACGGGTTGGCTGGTCAAGCCGTTCGACCCGGCGCGGCTGATCGAAGTCATTCAAAAAGTTATCCGCTGAAGCTCGGCACCACGCAAGAGAAAGAACCATGGCTGAAACGACCACCGATGGCCAAAGCGCTGGCGATAACTTTGACCTGAGCCAGTTCTACCCCATCTTCTTTGAAGAGGCTGGCGAGAACCTGGACCAAATGGAGCAGATGCTGCTCGCCCTGGATCTGACGCAGGCCGATGACGAGGAACTCAATGCCATCTTCCGCTGCGCGCATTCCATCAAAGGCGGCGCGGCCACCTTCGGCTTTGCCGATGTGGCCGAACTCACGCACCAGATGGAATCGCTGCTGGACAAACTGCGCCGCCACGAACTCCAGCCCAGCGCGCCGATGGTCGATGTGTTGCTGGAATCTTCCGACGCGCTGTGCCTGCTGCTGGCCCGCCACCAAGGCAAGCGGGTAGAAGCACCTGCCACCGCCGAGCTGGTCAACCGCATCAGCGCACTCGCTCACGGCACCGCAGAGGCACCTATCGCCATCGCGCCCGCAGCGCCTGCTGCGGACATAGCGAACACGGTGCCTCTCGCCGCTCCCACGCCCGCACTGCCCGCCGGCACACGCCAGTTGGAGCTGCACATCGGGCCACTGGAAAACCCAGCACAAGCCGACGGCGTCGCCGAGCTGTTTCGCGACATTCCCGGCCTGGGCAAGATCGAGCCCCTGCCCTGCGACCAGAGCGACAAACGCGTCTACCGGGTGGAGACCACCGCGAGCGACGCCGACCTGCTCGATCTGTTCACCTTCCATTTGAGCAAGGAGCAAATTCACATTGTCGACACCGCCGCAACGCTCACCCCGCAAGACACCCCAGCACCCGCCATCGCCCCCAGCAGCGCGGCGGCCTCGCCCGTCGCACCCGCTGATTTCGGCTTCTTCGACGACGCGCCTGGCCTGCCCGTGTTGCACGCCATCTCTGGCGCAGCGCACGCCGAAGAAGCGCCCAAGGCCGCCGCCCGCGCCAGCGGTGCTGCCCCCGCCGGGAGCGCCATGGAATCCAGCACCTTGCGCGTCTCGGTCAGCAAGGTCGATCAGCTGATCAACCTGGTGGGCGAGCTGGTGATCACGCAGGCCATGCTGGCGCAAAAGAGCAGCGAGCTCGATAGCGCGGCCAACCAGCCGCTGCTCGCGGGCCTGGCCGATCTGGACCGCAACACCCGCGACCTGCAGGAAGCGGTGATGTCGATCCGCATGATTCCCATGTCGGTCGTGTTCAACCGCTTCCCGCGCATGCTGCGCGATCTCGCCAGCAAGCTGGGCAAAAAAGTCGAGCTGGTGACCCATGGCGAATCGACCGAGCTGGACAAGGGTCTGATCGAGAAGATCACCGACCCGCTGACCCACCTGATCCGCAACAGCGCCGACCACGGCATCGAAAGCCTGGAGGAACGCCGCGCCAAGGGCAAGACCGAACACGGCACCATCACCCTGTCGGCCAGCCACCAGGGCGGCAGCATCCTGATCGAAGTGCGCGACGACGGCAAAGGCCTCTCGCGCGCGAAACTGCTGAAGAAGGCACGCGAAAAAGGCATGGACGCGCCCGACACCCTGAGCGATGCCGAGGTCTGGGGCCTGATCATGGCGCCCGGTTTCTCCACCGCCGAGGTGGTGACCGATGTGTCGGGCCGTGGTGTCGGCATGGACGTGGTGAAGAAAAACATCGCCTCACTCGGCGGTACGGTGGAAATCGACTCGGCCGAGGGTTGCGGCATGCGGGTGTCGGTGCGGCTGCCCCTGACGCTGGCCATCATGGACGGCATGACAGTGCGGGTGAGCGACGAGGTCTACATCTTGCCGCTGGCCTCAGTGATCGAGTCGTTCCAGATCAAACCCAAGGAAATCAGCACCGTGGCCCAGGGCGCGCGACTGGTGAAGGTGCGCGACGAGTACATGCCGGTGATCGATCTGGAGCATTTGTTTCAGGTGCCGCGTTTCGAATTCAACGCCACCAGCCCGATCATGGTGGTGATCGAAGCCGACGGCGCGCGCGTGGCGCTGATGGTCGACGAGTTGATCGGCCAGCAGCAAGTGGTGATCAAAAATCTGGAGTCCAACTACCGCAAGGTGCCCAACGTCTCGGGCGCGACCATCCTGGGCGACGGCAAGGTGGCGCTGATCCTCGACACCTCCAGCCTGGTGCGGCGATCAAGACATTGACCCCCCCCCGCGCCGCCTGTGGCGTCACCCCCCAGGGGGCAATCCCTGCGGCCCGGCAAAGCCGGTTCCGCGGGAGTTCTGGATCACTACAACTCGCGTCGGACAGGAACATGAACACATCAGCCGCCATCCGCCCCCCAACTCCAGTCTCAGCGCCACGCGCAGAAGCGCCGCTGGCCGAGAACCGGGAGTTCGTCTGGCAGGATGCGGATTTTGGTCGCATCAAGGCGCTGATTTACCAGAAGGCGGGCATCAGCCTGCACGATGGCAAACACGCCATGGTCTACAGCCGCGTCTCGCGCCGGCTGCGCGAAACCGGCCACGACAGCTTCAAAAGCTACCTCGACTCGCTGGAGCAACACGACGGTCCGGAGTGGCAGGCCTTCATCAACGCGCTCACCACCAACCTCACCGCGTTCTTTCGCGAGCAGCACCATTTCGTGGTGCTCGACGAGCTGATGCGAGCCGAGCGCAACAAAGCCTGGCGCATCTGGTGTTCGGCCGCCTCCACCGGCGAGGAGCCCTACTCGATCGCCATGACCGCCCTTGAGGCGCTCTCTGGCAGCGGATCGTACGAGCTGGTCAACAGCGATATCGACACGAAGGTGCTCGCCACCGCCGAGCGCGGCGTCTACAAGGCCGATGGCGTCAAAGGCCTAAGCCCGGAGCGCATGCAGCGCTACTTCATGCGCGGCAAAGACAGCAACGCGGGCCTCATGCGGGTCAAGCCCGAACTGCGCAAACACATGGCGTTTCAGCCGGTCAACCTGATCCACGAGCTGCCGTTTCGCGAACCGTTCGACGTCGTTTTCTGCCGCAACGTGATGATTTATTTTGATTCGACCACCCAGCGCCAAGTGCTGGAGCGCATTCACCGCGTGATGAAGCCCGGCGGCAAGCTGTTCGTGGGTCACGCGGAGAATTTCAGCGACGCACGCCACCTGTTCGTGCTCAAGGGAAAGACGGTCTATGAGCGCGTTTAACGTTGTTGCCCGCAGCGCCCTGGCCGGTGCGGGCGAGCTGCCTGCGCCAAGCCGTTTCGGCTTGCCCCCAGGCTCGCGCGTGGACGCATTGAAAAAACGCACACCCAAACCGGGTGAGGCAACTTTTTTTTACCACGACCACCACTTCAAGGTCGACACCGTCAAGGTGCTGCCTGGTGAGTACTACGTGTCACAAGACGACCTGATGATCGTGACCGTGCTGGGCTCGTGCATCGCAGCCTGTATCTGGGACCCGAAAATTCGCGTGGGTGGCATAAACCACTTCATGCTGCCTGAGGGCGGCGGCGACACGTCTGGGCGCTACGGCTCTTACGCCATGGAGTTGCTGATCAACGAAATGATCAAGCTTGGCGCCCGGCGCGAAAACATGCAGGCCAAGGTGTTCGGTGGCGGTCAGGTGATGCACAGCTTCACCACCATGAACGTGGGCGAGCGCAACACGGCGTTCGTGCTGGACTACCTGCAAACCGAGCGCATCGCCATCATCTCCAAAGACGTGCTCGACATCCATCCGCGCAAGGTCTGCTACTTCCCAGCCACGGGCAAGGCGATGGTCAAGCGGCTCGCGCACTCGCACCCCGAGACGCTGGAGACGCAGGAACGCAAGGCCAATGCCTCCGTGGTGGCCAAGAGCGCGGCGGGCGGTTCGGTCGATCTGTTCTGACGGTCCACAAGACACAACCGAACACGACAAGACACGGCGGAAAAAGAGGACAAAGCAATGGCAAAAACACGCGTGGTGGTGGTGGATGATTCGGCGCTGGTGCGCAGCCTGCTCACCGAAATCATCAACCGACAAAGCGACATGGTGTGTGTGGGCGCCGCGGCAGACCCGCTGGTGGCGCGCGAAATGATCCGCGAGCTCAATCCCGATGTGATCACGCTGGACGTGGAAATGCCGCGCATGGACGGCCTCGAATTTCTATCGCGCCTGATGCGGCTGCGCCCGATGCCGGTGGTGATGGTCTCCACCCTCACCGAGCAGGGCGCCGAGGTGACGCTGCGCGCGCTGGAACTCGGCGCGGTGGACTTTGTGGCCAAGCCGCGCATCGGTGTCAGCAGTGGGCTCAACGAGCTGGCCGGTGACATCGTCGACAAGATCCGCGTGGCAGCCTGTGCCCGGGTCGGGCGCCACAGTGGTGCCGCACCGGGCACACCGGTGACGACGACAGTGACCACCACCGCCGCACCGGCGCCCCTGCCGCGCATCTCGACCGAAAAAGTGATCTGCATCGGCGCATCCACCGGCGGCACCGAGGCGATCCGCGCGGTGCTGGTACCGATGCCGGCCGACGCACCCGCTATCGTCATCACCCAGCACATGCCGCCGGGCTTCACCACCAGCTTTGCAGCCCGGCTCAACACGCTGTGCCGCATCAGCGTGGCCGAGGCGCGGCACGGCGAGCGCATCTTGCCCGGTCACGCCTACATTGCCCCTGGCGGGCACCACCTGCGCATCGAACGAAGCGGCTCCAACTACGTGGTGGTGATCGAAGACACGGA
>JBLIJY010000219.1:0-4736 GCA_047636095.1 Hydrogenophaga sp.
AGAATCGCCCAGAGAAACTGGCCTTGCGGGCCTTCTGCGTCGCGCAGCAGGCGCAGGCGCTCGGCCGCTGGGCGTTTGAGCATGCGGCCGTACACTTCGTCGGCTTTGACACCAGCGGGCACGTATTCGCCGCTGTCCAGCTCATAGCGCAGGATGTCGCGGCCCACCTTCTTGAAGAAACCGGCCTTGGCTTTCTGGCCCAGGTGGCCAGCCTCGATCAAAGCTTTCAGTACCGGCGGCGTGCCGAAGCTCTCGTAGAACGGATCGGTGTCAAGCGACAGGTTGTCCTGCAGCGTCTTGATCACGTGGGCCATGGTGTCCAGGCCCACCACGTCGGCGGTGCGGAACGTGCCGCTGCTGGCGCGGCCCAGGCGCTTGCCGGTGAGGTCGTCGACCACGTCATAGCTGAGACCGAAGTTCTCCACCTCTTTCATCGTCGCCAGCATGCCAGCGATGCCGATGCGGTTGGCCACGAAGTTGGGCGTGTCCTTGGCGCGCACCACGCCTTTGCCGAGACCGCTGGTGACGAAGGCCTCCAACTGGTCCAAGATGGCGGACTCGGTGGTGGGCGTGTTGATCAGCTCCACCAGCGTCATGTAGCGCGGCGGATTGAAGAAATGGATGCCGCAGAAGCGCGACTTGATCGCCTCAGGCAGCCCTTCGCTCAGCTTGGTGATCGAGAGGCCCGAGGTGTTGCTGGCGACGATGGCGTGTTCGGCCACAAAGGGCGCGATCTTTTTGTAAAGGTCGAGCTTCCAGTCCATGCGCTCGGCAATGGCCTCAATGATGAGGTCGCAGCCGCGCAGCTGTTCCAGGTGTTCTTCGTAGTTGGCCTGGCCGATCAGTTCGGCGTCGCTCGCCACGCCCAGGGGCGAAGGTTTGAGTTTCTTCAGGCCATCGACCGCGCGGGTGACGATGCCGTTTTTCGGGCCTTCTTTGGCGGGCAGGTCAAACAGCACCACCGGCACCTTGACGTTGACCAGGTGGGCGGCGATCTGCGCGCCCATCACACCGGCGCCGAGCACGGCGACTTTTTTCACTTGGAATCGGTTCATAGATCAGATTTCTGTAGATGCGGCGGAACGCGCGAGGGGAATTGGCCCAGGGCACCGCAGAACCGGCTCTGCCGGGCTGCCAGTGCCGCCCCTAGAGAGGGGGTCGCGCGAAGCGCGGCGGGTGTGGGCATTTACTGCACGCGAACCCAGGTTTGCGTTCGGCCGATGCCGAACACAGAGCCACGGACTTCGAGATTTTTTCCTGCCTCAACCGGGGTGAGACGCAGCGTGTAGGTCTTGCCGTTTTCCGGGTCGAGGATCTTGCCCTCTTCCCACACGTCCTTGCCCTCGGTTTTCTTGGCACCGCGGATGATCTCCATGCCCAGCATGGGCTTGCCCTTGCGGTCGTCGGTGCACTGGTCGCACACGGCGTCCTGCTTGGCTTCCTTGCGCAAGAGCTTGGTGATACGGCCGGTGAGCACGCCGCCGTTGTCGGCGATCACGATCTCGGATTTGATCTCGTTGGTTTTGTCATCGATCGAGTGCCAGCTGCCCACAGGGGTGAGCTGCGCCCAGGCGGCAAAAGGGGCAACGGTGACCAGCAAGGCGGCAGTGAAAGGCTTGAACATGGCGTGTCTCCAGAGGGGGGGGGATACCGGGTTTATGCGAGCGCAAGGTCGGTGTCCATCAGGACTTTCGATCCCGCGCGGGCGGTACGCATCAGGGTGGCAGTTTCAGGAAACAGCTTGGCGAAGTAAAACCGCGCGGTCTGCAGCTTGGCCTGGTAGAACGGGTCGGTGTTGCCCGCGGCGATCTCGCGCAAAGCCACCTGGGCCATGCGGGCCCAGAAGTAGCCGAACACCAGATGTCCGGCCACACGCAAGTAGTCGACCGCGGCCGCGCCGACCTCGTCGGGGTTTTGCAAGCCCTTGAAGCCGATTTCCATGGTGAATTTGGTGATCTGCTCCCCCAGCACCGCGATCGGGTTGATGAACTCGGCCATCTTCTCGTTCACGCCCTCTTCGGCTACCAGTGCACCAACCAGCTTGCCGAATTTCTTCAACGCCGCACCGTTGTCACCCAGCACCTTGCGCCCCAGCAGGTCCAGGCTCTGGATGGTGTTGGTGCCCTCGTAGATCATGTTGATGCGTGCATCGCGCACAAACTGCTCCATGCCCCATTC
Source organism: Hydrogenophaga sp. (assembly GCA_047636095.1). GTDB lineage: Bacteria > Pseudomonadota > Gammaproteobacteria > Burkholderiales > Burkholderiaceae_C > Hydrogenophaga. The sequence goes on from JBLIJY010000219.1 coordinate 2,179, forward strand.
CTTGATGTAGCCGTGGCCACCAAAGACCTGCAGGCACATGCTGGTGGCCTGGTAGCCGTTGTCGGTCAGGAAGGCTTTGACGATGGGGGTGAGCAGCGACAGCATTTCGTCGCTGTCCTTGCGCACCTTTTCGTCCGGGTGGTTGTGCACCTTCTCCAGCAGCACCGAGCTGTACATCGCCAGCGCGCGGCCACCTTCGGCGTAGGCCTTGGCGGTCAGCAGCATCTTGCGCACATCGGGGTGCACGATGATCGGGTCGGCCGGCTTGTCTTTGGCTTTCTTGCCGCTCAGGCTGCGCATCTGGATGCGGTCCTTGGCGTAGGCCAGGGCGTTCTGGTAAGCCACTTCGGTCAGTCCCAGCGACTGGTTGCCCACGCCCAGGCGCGCGGCGTTCATCATCACGAACATGCCTTGCATACCCTTGTGCGGCTGGCCCACCAAGGTGCCGACCGCGCCGTCGAGCACGATCTGTGCCGTGGCGTTGCCGTGGATGCCCATCTTGTGCTCCAGGCCGCCGCAGTAGATGCCGTTGCGCTCGCCGATGGAGCCATCTGCCTTGACATTGAACTTGGGCACGATGAACAGACTCACGCCCTTGATGCCAGCGGGTGCATCAGGCAGCCGGGCCAACACGAGGTGGATGATGTTGTCCGCCATGTCGTGCTCACCGGCGCTGATGAAGATCTTGTTGCCGGTGAGCTTGTAGGTGCCATCGGCCTGCGGTTCGGCCTTGGTTCGCATCAGCCCCAGGTCGGTGCCACAGTGCGGCTCGGTCAGACACATGGTGCCGGTCCACTCGCCGGTGGTCATCTTCTTCAGGTAAGTGGCTTTTTGCTCGTCGGTGCCGTGGGTGTGCAGCGAGGCGTAGGCGCCGTGGGTCAGACCGGGGTACATGGTCCAGGCCTGGTTGGCCGAATTCATCATCTCGTACAAACACTGGTTCACCACCAACGGCAGACCTTGTCCGCCGTACTCGGGGTCGCAGGACAGCCCAGCCCAGCCACCATCCACATAGGTCTTGTAAGCCTCTTTGAAGCCAGTGGGCGTGGTGACCTCGTGGGTTTTCTGATCGAGCTGGCAACCCTCGGTGTCACCGCTGATGTTGAGCGGGAAAATCACCTCAGCGGCAAATTTGCCGGCTTCTTCGAGCACCGCGTTGATGGTGTCGACGTCGGTCTCGGCGTGCTGCGGCATCGCCTTAAAGTCTTCGGTGACGTTCAACAGCTCGTGCATCACAAACTGCATGTCGCGCAAGGGTGGGTTGTAAATGGGCATGGTGGGCTCCTGAGTGGTGTTTCGGAAATGAAGGATCACCGCTGCGCTGTGGCAGCGCGGCGTTTGGGTGAAGGTGGTGGCGCCGTCGCAGTGGCCGTGACAGTGGGCACGCTGAAACGCTGCACGATGCCGTCAAAAGCGCGCAAAGCGCGCTGCACCGAACCCGGGCTGCGCAAAAACCGGGCTTCGTAGTGCAGCGCCAAAATTTGCGCGTGGATCTCAAAACCCATTTGGTTGGCATCGGTCTCGGGCAGCAAATGGCCTTCAGCAACCGCCAGACCCACCGCGCGGCGCATCGCGTCCAGCCAGGTGTTGACCGAACTCGCCAGCGCATCGCGCACCGGGCCAGGCCGGTCATCAAATTCGACCGCACCGCTGATGTAAATGCACCCGGAATCGAGCTCGACAGAGGTGCGTTTCATCCAGTTGTCGAACAGCGCGCGCAGCCGGGGCAAGCCACGTGGAGCGGTCAGCGCGGGGAAAAATACCTCTTCCTCGAAGCGCGTGTGGTATTCGCGCACCACCGAAATCTGCAACTCTTCGCGCGAACCGAAGTGGGCGAACACGCCCGACTTGCTCATCTGCATCACCTCGGCCAGCGCACCGATGGACAGACCTTCCAGCCCGATCTGGGTGGCCAGGCCCAGCGCGGCATCGACGATGGCCGCCTTGGTCTGACGGCCTTTTTGCATCGGCTTGTGGCTGTCGGTATCGCGTCGCAAGCGCGCAGGACGGAGGGTTTCGGGCATGCTGGTTGGGCAGGGTGTGAGGATTGAAGTAAATAATCGAACGATCGTTCTATTTTCACCCGAAATCAGGTCACATGAGGGAATTCCCGTTGCTACTGGCGGTGATTTGTCTAGGGTCGGCGCCCTAAATGCCAAACAATCATTCTCTGAATCAGGGTTAACCCCGATCGATCAGGTGCTTCGCACTGATGGGCGCTCCCTGAAGAGACCCAAGCGTGAGGCAGCCAACCGTGCCAGCGGATGCTGACATCCTCCCCGCCCTAAAGGACTTGTCATTACCCACAAGTCCGCCCCTCCTCGAAACCATCCAGTCAAGCCACTACCCAGGTTTCGAGCTTCTCTAAACCTTTCCAAAGTGTCTGCCACCCAGGGTCTCTGTCGTTTGTTCGGTCCAGGAAACCGCCCATTCGGGCAACTTCTCTCCAGTACGCACGCACGGTTAGCTCGGCGGGCAGTTTGCGCATGGCGCACAGAACCCGCAGATAGCTGGCCTCAATGTGCTGTGCTGCCGGTTCATCGGGCCTGGCTCGCGCC
>JBLIJY010000220.1:0-4709 GCA_047636095.1 Hydrogenophaga sp.
CAGGCGCCAAGGTCGCTGCTCGCCCGAGCTGGGGCGACACACTGCGCGTTTACCTGGAGCCGGCCAGCCTGCGCATGCTGGCGCTGGGTTTTTCCGCTGGCCTGCCCCTGCTGCTGGTGCTGGGCACACTGAGTTTTCGCCTGCGCGAGGCCGGGCTGGACCGCGCCACCATCGGCTACCTGAGCTGGGTCGGTCTGGCTTACGGCTTCAAGTGGTGCTGGGCGCCGCTGGTGGACCGGCTGCCGATTCCGCTGCTCACGCGCGCGCTGGGGCGGCGGCGCAGCTGGTTGCTGTTGTCGCAGTTCGCCATCATGGCCGCGCTGGTGGGCATGGCGCTGGCCGATCCGCGCAGCCAGCTCACGCTGGTGGTGTGGTGCGCGCTGGCGGTGGCATTTGCCTCGGCCACGCAAGACATCGCGCTGGACGCCTTTCGCATCGAATCTGCCGACGCCAACCACCAAGGCGCGCTGGCCGCCACTTACCAAACCGGTTACCGCGTGGCGATGATCTGGGCCGGCGCCGGCGTGCTGTGGCTGGCCGCGCGCGCCGAGGTGGCGCCTGCGGTGGGCACGGTGGCGGCGGTCGGCGCAGCGCCAGGCGTGCTGTACCAGCAGGCGGCGTGGACCACCGCGTACCTGGTGATGTCGGCCAGCATGCTGGTGGGCGTGCTCACGGTGCTGTTCACCCGCGAGCCGGTGCGCATCGAGCTGTCGCCCGCGCGCAACGCGGCCGACTGGCTCAGGAGCGCACTGGTGGAGCCATTTGCCGATTTTCTGCGGCGCTACGGCAAGCAGGCGCTGCTGATCCTGGCACTGATCGGCACCTACCGCATCAGCGACATCGTGATGGGCATCATGGCCAACCCGTTTTACGTGGACATGGGCTACACCAAAGACGAGGTGGCGGCGGTCACCAAGGTCTACGGCATCGTCATGACGCTGGTCGGTGCCTTCATCGGCGGTGCGCTGTCGATGCGTCTGGGCGTGATGCGGGTGCTGATGCTGGGCGCGGTGCTCTCGGCGGCGAGTAACCTGCTCTTTGCCTGGCTGGCGGGACATGGCCACGACGTGACCGCGCTGATCGCGGTGATCTCGGCCGACAACCTGAGCGCCGGCGTGGCCTCGGCGGCGTTCATTGCTTACCTCTCCAGCCTGACGAATGTGAAGTACTCGGCCACGCAGTACGCGCTGTTCAGCTCCATGATGCTGCTCGCGCCCAAATGGCTGGCTGGTTTCTCAGGCGTGTTTGTCGACGCCTACGACTACGCCACTTTTTTCACCGCCACGGCGTTCCTGGGTCTGCCGGTGCTGCTGCTGGTGTGGCTCGCCACGCGGTTGACGCCAGTACCGTCCAGCAGCGCCTCAAACGACTCAGGCGCCTGATATTCATCGAACTTCAAGCGCCAGTGACACCGCGTTCACATGCGCCTGTCAAGGTGGCGCATGCCAGCCCTACACGGAACCCCATGAGCACGACCCCACCCCTGTTGATGATCGAAGACGACAGCCGCCTGGCGCAGATGGTGGTGGACTACCTCGGCCAGTCGGGCTATGCGGTGACCCACGCGGCCAGCGGCGAAGCGGGTCTGGAGCAGCTGCCGCTGGTGATGCCCGAGCTGGTGATGCTCGATTTGATGATGCCGGGCATCGACGGGCTGGAGGTGTGTCGGCGCATTCGCGCGCTGCCCGGCCAACTGGGGCGGGTGCCGGTGATCATGCTGACCGCCAAGGGCGACCCGATGGACCGCATCGTCGGCCTGGAGCTCGGCGCGGACGATTACCTGCCCAAGCCGTTCGAGCCGCGCGAGTTGCTGGCGCGCATCCGCGCGGTGCTGCGCCGGCGCGGTGACGGCGGGGCCACGTCGACCACCCGCAGCACGCCAGTGCTGCAATTTGGCTCGCTGGAAATCGACCGCGACGCGCGCACGGTGCAGGTGGAGGAGCGGCGGTGCGAGCTCACCTCGTACCAGTTCGACCTGCTGGTGGCGATGGCCGAGCGGGCCGGCCGCGTGCTCACCCGCGACCAGATCATGGAGGCGGTGCGCGGGCGCGAACTCGACGCGTTCGACCGCAGCATTGACGTGCACATTGGCCGCATCCGCCAAGCCATCGAGGAAGACAGCAAGGAGCCTAAACGCATTCTCACGGTGCGCGGGGTGGGGTATGTGTTTGCCAAACAGTGACTCCCTCCGCGCTGTATGAAAGGCCTGCTCGCTCAACGCCTGTACCTGCGCATCTGGCTGGCGATTGTGGCGGCGGTGGGTTTGCTGGCGTTGGCGGTGGGGGGGTTGTGGCAAGCGGCGCTGGACGGTCAGCGTGAGCAGGCACGGAGTCGGGGCGAGCGCGAGATTGTGTTGCGCAACAGCGCAGGCGTTGTGGTGGGGCAGGCGCCGGCGCGAGCGGTGCGGGTGCCGGGTGAGGGTCTGGAGTTTCAGGTCACCATGGTGGACGGGCAAACGCTGTACATCAACCTCCCGCGTCCAAACCGCGCACTGGGTGGCGCCCTACCGGCGCGGCGAGCGCAGTCGTGGCTGCAGTCGCCGATGGGCTTTGCCTGGCTGCTCGGACTGGTCGCGCTGGCGGTGGCGCTGGGTGCCTACCCGGTGGTGCGGCGCCTGACCAAGCGGCTGGAAATGCTGCAAAAAGGGGTGGAGCGCTGGGGCGATGGCGACTTGTCGACCCGCTTGCCGGTGCAAGGCGAGGACGAGATTGCGTTCCTCGCCAGCCGCTTCAACGCGGCGGCCCAACGGGTGCAAACCCTGCTGCAGTCGCACAAGGTGCTGCTCGCCAACGCCTCACACGAACTGCGCTCGCCGCTGGCGCGCATCCGCATGGGGCTGGCACTGATGGACTACAGCAGCGCAGCACCCAGCGCCGAGCGTGCCCAGCGCCAGGAGATCGCACGCAGCATCGACGAGCTCGACCAGCTGATCGACGAAATTCTGCTGGCCAGCCGGCTTGACCTGCCTGACGCAAACGACAGCGCGGCGCTGGGCCCGCTTGAGGAGGTGGACCTGATCGGGCTGGCGGCCGAGGAATGCGCCCGCACCGGTGCCGAGCTCGACGTGGCGCCTGATACCGCACCGCTGCTGGTGCAAGGCCACGCCCGGCTGCTGCGCCGGCTGCTGCGCAACCTGCTGGAGAACGCGCGGCGCTACGGCACGCCGCAGGGCGCATCAGACGCGGGCGCAGCGTTGGCGACTGAGGTGCGGCTCTCGCTGGTGCGGGTGAGTGGCGGGCCGTCGCCCATGGCGGTGGTGACGGTGGAAGACCGTGGCCCCGGTGTGCCGGTCAACTTGCGAGCGCGAATCTTCGAGCCGTTTTACCGCCTGCCTGGCGCCAGCGAGCGCGAAGGCGGTGTGGGGCTGGGGCTGTCGCTGGTCAAAACCATCGCCGAGCGCCATGGCGGGCGGGTGCGCTGCGAGGCCCGCGAGGGCGGTGGGGCGCGCTTTGTGGTGGCGCTGGCGCTGTGACGGGCCAATTTGGCGCTGGTTGGTGGGGGTGCGTCACGCCACTGCCCGGTACAGTTACCGGATGGCGCAAGCACTTTTTTGGGTTTTATTACCCAAAAACCGGTGGGCAAATCTGCAAACAGGGGATGGCGGTCAAATGTGCGCTGGCGCACACTCATTGAGTTGCTGTCACAACACCAAGAAGAAAAAAAGACCCCATCTCATTCAACGCCAACCACCGCGCTGAAAACAGGTTTCCCAACGATATCCCTTCAGGGATTTTTCAAGCCACCGCAAGGTGGCTTCTTTTTTGGACGTTCAGTGGCCGTGGGCCAGCGCCTCGCCGGCCTTGAGCTGGTAGACCGTGCCGCAGTAGGGGCAACGGGCCTGGCCGGTCGAACCCACATCCAGATAGACGCGCGGATGTGTGTCCCACAGCTTCATGCCCGCGCGTGGGCTGGGGCAGAAAAACCCACCGTCGGCGGTGAGTTCGCTGACGGCGAGTTCGATCGGTGGCTGGCTCATGGGTGCTCCCGGTGCGGGCTCAGACGGGGGTCAGCCAGTGGGCGTACTTGGGATTTTTGCCACCCACGATGTCGAAGAACGCGCTCTGGACTTTCTCGGTGATCGGGCCGCGCGATCCCTCGCTCAGCTCGATGCGGTCGAGTTCGCGGATGGGGGTCACTTCGGCGGCGGTGCCGGTGAAGAAGGCCTCGTCGGCGATGTAGACCTCGTCGCGGGTGATGCGCTTTTGCACGATCTCCAGGCCCAGGTCTTTGGCGATGTGGAACACCGTGTTGCGGGTGATGCCGTTCAAAGCACCGGCTGAGAGGTCGGGTGTGTAGATCACGCCGTCTTTGACCACGAAAATATTTTCGCCCGCGCCTTCCGACACAAAACCCGAGGGGTCGAGCAACAGCGCTTCGTCGTAGCCATCGTCGGTGACTTCCATGTTGGCCAAAATGGAATTGGTGTAATTGCTCACCGCCTTGGCCTGCGTCATGGTGATGTTGACGTGGTGGCGGGTGTAGCTGCTGGTTTTCACGCGGATGCCGCGCTTCAAGCCTTCTTCACCCAGGTAGGCGCCCCAGAGCCAGGCAGCAACCATCAGGTGGATGGTGTTGCCCTTGGGTGACACGCCCAGCCTCTTGTCGCCGATCCAGGTCAGCGGGCGGATGTAGGCGCTTTCCAGCCCGTTTTCGCGAACCGATGCCTTCATCGCGTCCATCACCTGCGCTTGGGTGAACGGGATCGCCAT
>JBLIJY010000221.1:0-4696 GCA_047636095.1 Hydrogenophaga sp.
CAAGAGGTCGAGTTGGTGCTTGGCCGCTTGCCATTTCTGGGTGTGCTGGCTGGCGGCAGTCTGCGCCTGCTGAACCTTGTGTTCACCCACCTCAGCGGTCTGCAGATCGTTGCTGAGTTGGGCCAGTTGCCTGGCTGTGGCTTGCTGGCCGGCGCTCAGGTTTTCTGGGCTTTGCCAATCGTCTGCGGTGGGTGCTGGGCTGGCGCTCACTTGGCTGGTGGCGGTGGCCCACTGGGCTTGCCACTGGGCGATCTGCTGAGCGGTTTTCTGTTGCTGGCGCACCTGCTCGGCCAACTGGGTTTGGATGGCGGTCAGCTTGTCGGCAAGGGCCTGCCCGCTGGCAATCAGGGCATCCAGCTCGGCTTGTTTGCGATGCAGGCTGGCTTCGGTGGCCGACACATCCAGCGCCTGGTACGCGTCAACGGCGGGGTGCTCGGTGGCGCCGCACAGCGGACACGCTTCGCCTGGTTGCAGGGTTTGGCGGTGCTGGTCCAGGCTTTGGATACGGCGCTCTTGCGCCAGCAGCTTTTGCTTGTCGCCCACCTGCTCTTTGAGCGCTTTGTGCTGTTCAAGCAGCGCCAGCCGCTGGGCTTCGTGCGCTTTTGCAGTGGTTTCTTGACTTTGAATCTCTGATGCCAACAGAACTTGCTGGTCGGCTAGCTCGCGGCGTTGCTGGCCCAGCTGGTCGATTTGCTTCCACGCAGCGACCTGCGCTTGCGCCGCCTGCCAACGCTCGCGCAAGGCGGCAAGGGGCTGGCCGCCCAGGCGCTGGGTCTGTTCTGCCTGGGCGGTTTGGCGTGCGGCGTCTGACGCGGCTTGCGCTTGCTGGGCGGCGGCTGCCAACGTGCTTTGGTGGGTGATGCTGTCGCTGTGCTGGGCAATTTCTGCTTGCAGAACCTTCAAGGCCGCATGGTGTTCGCTGGCGCGGGTGCTCAGCTTGTCGCGCTGCTCGAAATGTTGCCGCCACCCGCCTAGGCGCTCGCCGATCAGCGCGTGTGGCGCATGGGTGATGCTTGTGTCCACATGGCGTTGGTGTTCGGCCTCGGTTTGGTCCAGCTGCGCCTGCGCTGCCACGGCTGTGCGGTGCGCCAAGCTGTGGGCCAGTTGGTGGTGTTGGTGGTGTGCGACCGATTCACGCTGATGTTGCGTTTGCAGCGTGGTCAGCAGGGCTGCCGTTTCACCACAGGCTGCACTGGCGTGCCGCACCGCAGCGTGCGGCGCCTGGAGGGCTTGCGCGGGCTCGCTCTCAGTCAGGCGCTGCAACTCGGGCGCGGCGGTTTGCAGAGCGGTTGCTGCTTCGTTTTGAGCGGTTCGCGACGCCGCCCATTCCTGCGCACTTTGCGCCAGGTTGACCAGCCATTGGCGCTGCGCCTGAGCGGTGTTGTGCGCTGTTTGCAGCTCGCCCAGCGCGTCGGTCCACAGGGTGATCTCGGTCTGCATGGCCTCGCGCTGGTCAGCGGGCAACAGGTCGACACCCTCAGCGCGCGCTTTGAGCTGGTCCAGTTGCTGCTTGGCCTCGCGCGCTTGCTCAAAGACTTTGCACGAGATATCGCCGTAGATTTCTGTGCCGGTGAGCTCTTCCAGCAGTTCGGCGCGGTCGTTGGCGCTGGCGTTCAAAAAGGCAGCGAAGCCCCCCTGCGCCAGCAGCATGGAGCGGGTGAAGCGGGCAAAGTCCAGCCCGGTGACCTCGGCCACGCGTTTGAGCTTGTCGTTGCTCTGGCTGCTCACAATGGTGCCGACCCCGGTGGCTGGGTCGATGCTGGCCAGTTCGACCTTGGGGTTTTGCAGCTCGCCGCTCGGTTTGTCGCGCGCTCGGCGCTGGCTCCAGAACGCGCGGTACACAGCGCCTTTCACCTCGAACTCCACCTCCGCCAGGCAGGCGGCCGTGTGGCGCGTCATGATGTCGTTGGCCGACTTGGACACGCTCTTCAGCCGGGGTGTCTCGTGGTAGAGCGCCAGGCAGATCGCATCGAGCAGCGTGGATTTACCCGCCCCTGTGGGGCCAGTGATGGCAAACAGACTGTTCTCGGTGAACGGTGGCTGGGTGAAGTCGATCGACCACTCGCCTTTGAGCGAATTCAGGTTCTTCAGGCGCAGCTTCAGGATTTTCATTCCGCGGCTCCGGTGAGGCTGGCGACCACCTCGCGGTAGCGCTGGCTCAAGGCCTGTTGCAGTTCGGGCGCTAAATTCTCAGCCGCGAGGCGGCGCGCAAACACGTCATCGGGGCTCAGCTCATCGAGCGTGGCGATGAGTTCGCCCGCCAGGGTGGCGGCCGAACCCGCGCGCTGTCGGCGCACGCGCAACACCTCCACCGGCAGGCCTTGGGTCATGGCGCCGATGCGTTCGGGCAAGTCTGAGAGGTAGTCGTCTTCTGCCACGGTCACTTCCAGCCACACCGGCTTCTCGGCTGTGCCAGCAGCGGCCGCTGTGGCAATGGCACTGGCCAGACTCAACAGGTTGCCACTGACCGAAACCAACGCTTGAAACCGGGGGACGGGCAGAGCGGTGACGGCTACCAGGCCGGTTTCGTCCAGATCGACCAGCAGCATTTCTTTCTGTTGTCGTGCTTCGTCGAATCCGAGTGCAATGGGTGAGCCGCAGTAGCGGATGTGCTCCAGTCCACCCACCTTTTGCGGTTTGTGGATATGACCCAGCGCGATGTAGTCGACCGGGGGGAACGCTGCGGTGGGAAACGCGTCCAGCGAACCCACATAAATCTCGCGCACCGATTCGTTGCTGCTGGCGCCCACCGTGGTGAGATGTCCGGTGGCGATCAGCGGCACCACGCGGCCCAGCTCGTGTTGCAGCGCTGCCTGGCGCGCGCGGCCTGCTTCCACCACCGCTTGGTAATAGGCCTGGATGGCCGCTTGCATGGACTGCTGCTTGTCCTCGGCACTTTGCCCGGCCTGGCTTCGCAACACATCGCGGGGGCGGATGAAGGGCACGGCGCACACGATACAACCCGCCTCACCTTGGCCGCCCCGCCGGGGCAGCACCATCACATGCTCGGCAGGATCGCCCACGGCGGCCACCACCGTGGCGCTCAAAAACGCCAGTACGGCGCGACTTTCGCCCAGGGTGGCCACGGAGTCGTGGTTACCGCCCAGCAGCAGCAGCGAAACGCCTGCGCGGTGCAGCTTCACGACCAGTTCGCTGTAGAGCTCGCGTGCGTAGCTGGGCGGCGCGCCGGTATCAAAAATATCGCCTGCCACCAGGACAGCATCGACTGCATGGGCATCGATTTGCACGACCAGCCAGTCGATCAACGCCTGGTGTTCCGCCTGGCGGCTCTTGCCCATGAAGTGCTGGCCAAGGTGCCAGTCGGAGGTGTGAAGCATGCGCATGTGGGGCGGGCCGGTGGGGTTGGACTGGGTAGCACGAACCTTCGACAAGCTCAGGGCGAACGGAAGGCGCGGTGGGCCAAAGGCGAGCTGCGAGCGGCCATGGGCGAGCGGGTCGTTCGCTCAGCGAGCCGGCGGCACCAAAATCGTCGGCTTCGCCACCGGCAGCAGATCGGGGTAATCGCGGCTGAAATGCAGGCCTCGGCTCTCGTGGCGCAGCATGGCCGACATGACGATCAGGTCGGCCACCTGCACCAGGTTGCGCAGCTCCAGCAGATCGCGGGTGACGTGGAACTGGGCGTAGAACTCGTGGATTTCGCGCTGCAGCAGAGTGATGCGGTGGGCCGCGCGCTCCAGGCGCTTGTTGGTGCGCACGATACCCACGTAATCCCACATGAAACGGCGCAGCTCGTCCCAGTTGTGCGAAATCACCACCATTTCGTCTGCATCGGTCACGCGGCTGTCGTCCCAAAGTGGCAGCGCGGGCGGCGTGGCGACTGGCGCGCTGGCAATCGCGCCCACGGCGGCCTGGGCGAACACCATGCATTCCACCAGCGAGTTGCTGGCCAGCCGGTTGGCGCCGTGCAGGCCGGTGCAGGTGGTCTCACCCACGGCGTAAAGACCACTCAGGTCGGTGCGGCCGGCCAGATCGGTCACCACGCCGCCGCAGGTGTAGTGGGCGGCGGGCACCACGGGAATCGGCTCTTGGGTGATGTCGATGCCCAACTCGGCGCAGCGCGCCAGGATGTTGGGAAAGTGCTCGTGCAGGAACTCGGGCGGCTGGTGCGAGATGTCGAGGTACACGCAGTCCAGACCGTGCTTTTTCATCTCGAAGTCGATAGCGCGGGCCACCACGTCGCGCGGCGCGAGTTCGGCGCGCTCGTCATGCTCGGGCATGAAGCGGTGGCCGCCCAGCCGCGCAGGCAGCTTGAGCTGGCCGCCCTCGCCGCGCACCGCCTCGGTGATAAGAAAGCTCTTGGCGTGGGGGTGGTAGAGGCAGGTCGGGTGGAACTGGATGAACTCCATGTTCGCCACCCGGCAGCCGGCGCGCCAGGCGGCAGCAATACCGTCGCCGGTGGCGGTGTCGGGGTTGGTGGTGTAGAGGTAGACCTTGCCCGCGCCGCCGGTAGCCAGGATGGTGTGCGGTGCCTGGAAGGTCTCGGTCACGTCTTGCTCGATATCGAGCACGTAGGCGCCGTGGCAGCGGCTGGGCGTGCCGGTGGTTGGTCGCTGGCCGAGCTTGGCGTCGGTGATCAGGTCCACCAGCATGTGGTTCTCGAAGAAGTGGATGCCGGGGGTGGCGCGGGCGCGCTCGCTCAGCGTCTGTTGCACGGCGGCGCCGGTGGCGTCGGTGG
>JBLIJY010000222.1:0-4673 GCA_047636095.1 Hydrogenophaga sp.
AAAAACGTCACCATCAACGAACCCTTTTTTGTTGGCCATTTCCCTCATCGTCCGGTGATGCCTGGCGTGTTGATGCTGGAGGCCATGGCCCAGGCGGCGGCGTTGCTGGCGTTCGATGCGGTTGACAGAACGCCCGATGACAAAACGGTGTATTACTTCGCCGGCATCGACAGCGCACGCTTCAAGCGGCCGGTTGAGCCGGGCGACCAGCTCATCATGGACGTGACGCTGGACCGCATGAAAGCCGGCATCTTCAAGTTCACTGGGGTGACCCGGGTGCAGGGGCATGTCGCCTGCCAGGCCGAGCTGATGTGCACCATGCGCGCTATCGCCTGATGTTCTCGAGAGTGTGACCGTGACGCAGATCCACGCCACCGCCCTGGTGGACCCAGCCGCCGAGCTTGACGGTTCGGTCACGGTTGGCCCCTACACCGTGATCGGGCCGCATGTGAAGGTCGGCGCGGGCACCACGATCGGCGCGCATTGCGTGATCGAGGGCCACACCACCATCGGGCGCGACAACCGCATCTTCCAGTTCAATTCGCTGGGTGCGGTACCGCAAGACAAGAAATACGCTGGCGAACCCTGCGAGTTGCACATTGGCGAGCGCAACACGGTGCGCGAGTTCTGCACCTTCAACATCGGCTCGCCGGGTGGCGGTGCGCTCACCTCGGTGGGGGACGACAACTGGATCATGGCCTACGTGCACCTGGCGCACGATTGCCGGGTGGGCAACCACACGATTTTTGCGAACAACACGCAACTGGCGGGCCATGTGTGGGTGGATGACTGGGTCATTCTGGGTGGCTTCACCGTGGCGCACCAGTTCGTGCGCATCGGCGCCCACGCCATGACCGCCATGTGTTCGCTGCTGTTTGCCGATCTGCCGCCGTACGTGATGTGCCAGGGCCAGCCAGCGCACGCGCGCTCCATGAATTACGAGGGCCTGCGTCGCCGCGGTTTTTCGCCCGGGCGCATTGCTGCCGTGAAGGCGATGCACAAGGCCTTGTACCGTGACGACCTCACGCTGGAACGTGCGATACAACAGATTTCAGCGCTGCCCGAAAAGACGCCTGCGACAGCGCTCGACATCGCGCCCGACGTGGCGTTGATGCTCGACTTCCTCCAGCAGAGCTCACCCCAGCGCGGCATCGTCCGCTGAGTCCTCATGGAAGACAGTCAACGGTTTGCCCTGGTGGCGGGTGAGACCTCGGGCGACCTGCTGGCGGGCTTGCTGCTGGGCGGCATGCGCCAACGCTGGCCGAACCAGCAAAGCTATGGCATCGGTGGCCCGCGCATGGCCGAGCAGGGATTTGAGGCCTGGTGGCCGAGCGAGCGGCTGGCGGTGCGCGGCTACATTGAGGTGTTGCGCCACTACCGAGGCATTGTGTCCATTCGCCACCAGCTGCGCGAGCGCTTGCTCGGATCTGAGCGGCCAGACCTTTTCATCGGCGTCGATGCGCCCGATTTCAACCTCGACCTCGAAGCCGATCTGAAGGCGAAAGGCACTCGCACCGTGCATTTCGTGTGCCCGTCGGTCTGGGCCTGGCGGCCTGAGCGGGTGGCGAAAATCCGCCGCAGCACCGACCATGTGCTGTGCATTTTTCCGTTTGAGCCCGCGCTGCTGGCGCAGCATGGCATCGCATCCACCTATGTGGGACACCCGCTGGCCCAGGTCATCCCCTTGCAGCCCGACAAAACCGCCGCCCGTGCCGCGCTGGGTCTGCCGGCTGAGGGCGATGTGGTGGCGTTGCTCCCGGGCAGCCGTTCCTCCGAGCTGCAATACCTGGGGCAGCGCTTCTTCGATGCGGCAGCCCGCATTTTGGTGGCTCGACCCGCGACCCGGTTTGTCGTGCCCGCCGTGCCTGCTTTGCAGGAGCGCATGGCGGCCCTCGCACAAGCCAGTGGCCTTGGTCCATCGGTCCAGGTGCTGGCTGGTCAGTCGCACGCCGCGCTGGCGGCTTGCGATGTCACCTTGATCGCCAGTGGCACCGCCACCCTGGAGGCCGCGCTGTTCAAGCGGCCGATGGTGATCGCTTACAACATGAACGCCTTGTCGTGGCAGATCATGCGGCGCCAGCAATTGCAGCCCTGGGTGGGCTTGCCCAACATTCTCTGCCAAGACTTTGTGGTGCCTGAGTTCCTGCAGGGCGCAGCCACTTCGAAGGCGCTGGCTCAAGCCGTGCTCGACTGGCTCGATACGCCTGAGAGAATCACCGCCTTGCAGCAACGCTTCGAGGCGCTGCATCACACCCTGCGCCGCGACACCGCCCAACTGGCCACCCATGCGATCGAGAACATTCTTGCAGGCTGAGCAGGCCCGGCTGATCTGGCACATACCCGGCTTGGTGGCGGGTGTGGACGAGGCCGGCCGCGGCCCACTGGCTGGCCCCGTGGTGGCGGCGGCGGTGATCCTGGATGCGCGTGCGCCCATCCAAGGCCTGGCCGACTCCAAGCAACTGAGCCCGCGCCGGCGCGAGCAGCTTTTTGATGAAATCCGGGCCAAGGCGCTGTGTTGCAGCGTCGCGCAGGCGTCGGTGGAAGAGATTGACCGATTGAATATTTTGCAGGCCACCATGCTCGCCATGCAGCGCGCGGTGAAAGGGCTTCGCCTGAAACCCAACAAGGTGCTGGTCGACGGCAACCGCCTGCCGTTGCTCAATGTGCTGGCCGAGGCGGTGATCTCGGGTGATGCGCTGGTGCCGGCGATCTCGGCCGCGTCCATCTTGGCCAAGGTCACGCGCGATCGCATGCTCGATGAGTTGCATGCCTTGCACCCGGGTTACGGTTTCGACCGCCACAAAGGCTATGGCACCGCGCAGCACATGCGGGCCTTGCAAACCCTCGGCCCGCTGGCTGTGCACCGCCGCTCGTTTGCGCCGGTGGCCAGGGCGCTGCAGCGGCAGGCGGGCACCGAATGATCGTTCCGCAGCCTATCGCTTCGCGCGACAACCCGCTCATCAAGCGCCTGCGCCTGCTGGCGCACGACACCACCGCTTACCGCAAACAAGGTCAGGTGTGGCTGGAGGGCGAGCACCTGTGTCAGGCTTTGCTGGCGCGCGGTGGGCGCCCTGCGCTGGCGTTGTTCACCGAATCGCATTGGCCGCAGGCCGATACGGCGCTGCGCCTGGCGGCGCCCCGGGTTCATTTGGTACCCGATGCACTGATGGGCGCGATCAGCGGCCTGGAATCACCCGCGTCGATGGGCTTTGTTTGGGATTTGCCGTCAGACGCGCGTGTGCAGCCGGGCGTGGCGAGTGTGGTGCTGGACCGCTTGCAAGATGCGGGCAACGTCGGCTCCATCCTGCGAAGCGCGGCTGCCATGGGTTTTGGCCAGGTGCTGGCGATCAAGGGCACGGCGGCGCTCTGGTCAACCAAGGTGCTGCGCTCGGGCATGGGCGCGCATTTTGCGCTGAACTTGGTTGAGGGCTTGTCGACCGACGAGGTCGCGGCCGCCGGCCTGCCGTTGCTGGTCACCAGCTCGCACGAGGGCGATTTCCTTCACCAAGCCGAGCTGCCTTGGCCCTGCGCTTGGGTGTTGGGGCACGAGGGGCAGGGCGTGGCGCCAGCGCTGGCCCGGCTGGCGGCGCGCTCCGTACGCATTGCGCAGCCAGGCGGCGAGGAGTCGCTGAACGTGGCAGCGGCGGCTGCGATCTGCCTGCATGCCAGCGCTGCGGCGCGCTGAGGGCTGCCTGGCCCAAAACGCCTGCCTGACCGAGAAAGCCTGCTTGGTGCGGTTCCGGTCTGCCTTGCCAGTTTGTGCGGTTTTCACCGGGGGGTCGACAGACGAAGATAGCTGCTCTGTGCCGCTATAATTCCGGGGTTTACCCGCACCCGACGCGGCTCCCGCGTCCACCTGGCTGCCAGCCTTGGTAGCTGGCCTTGCATCGATGCTCGGCAGCCCCGACGCACGACTGACCGGCCCGATTCCCCCCCGGTTGTGTCTTGCTTCGGGCCTGGGTGCGCTCAAAAAAACTCTCTGGAGAATACCTTGCTGCCCGTCCACCCGAAAGCCCTTCTTGCGCTCGCTGACGGCACCGTCTTCACCGGCTCTTCCATCGGTGCCACCGGCCAGACCACTGGCGAAGTGGTGTTCAACACGTCGCTGACCGGTTACCAGGAGATCTTGACCGATCCGAGCTACTGCCAGCAGATCGTCACCCTGACCTATCCGCACATCGGCAATACCGGCGTCAACCCCGAAGACGTGGAGGCCAGTCGCATCCACGCCGCCGGCTTGATCATCAAAAACCTGCCGCTGCTGGCCTCGAATTTTCGCAGCACAGAGACGCTGTCGCAGTACCTGGTGCGCGAACACACGGTGGCGATCGCCGACATCGACACCCGCGCGCTCACCCGCCGTTTGCGCACCCACGGTGCGCAGAACGGTTGCATCCTGGCGCTCTCGCCGGGCGAGGGCGTCACCGACGCCCACCGTGCGCAGGCGATCGCCGCCGCGCAAGCGGTACCCGACATGACCGGGCTGGATCTGGCTCGCGTGGTGTCCGTCACTGAGCCCTACCCCTGGACCCAGACCGAATGGCAACTGGGCTTTGGTTACGGCGAGCAGATCGCGCCGAAGTTTCATGTGGTCGCCTACGACTTCGGCGTCAAATTCAACATCCTGCGCATGCTGAGCGCGCGCGGTTGCAAGGTCACGGTGGTACCGGCGC
>JBLIJY010000223.1:0-4672 GCA_047636095.1 Hydrogenophaga sp.
CAAGCGCAAGGCGGTGTTCCGACACGCTTGAGCGCGGTGCCGCAACGCCACATTCCCTTACCGACAGCTGGCTGAATTGGGGCTACAAGCGGATCAGGTGTGCAAATTTCAAGTGCACCGAAATCTTTAACTCACGGACAGGAAACCCCAACATGACCACCCGCCGACGCTTTATTTTTCTGGTTCCCGTCGCAGGTGCTGCTTTGGCAGCAGCCTGCTCCGAACAGGCGCCACCACCAGAGGTCGTACCGGCGGCCCCGCCCGTCGCACCACCGGCTACAGCGCCCGCGCCCGTGACGTCTGCAGAGCTAGCACCTGCCGCGCCCATGGCCAACGGTCCGATGCTCGACGAGGCAGATCCCACAGCAATGGCGCTGGGCTATGTGGCCGATGCTGCGCGGGTGGACAAGGTCAAATACCCGAGTTTCGTTGAAGGTTCGAACTGTGCCAATTGCGTGCTCTATCAAGGCGTGGCCGGCAGCGAGGCAGGCCCATGCCCGTTGTTTGCTGGCAAACAGGTGGCCGCCAACGGCTGGTGCGCGTCGTGGGCCAAAAAAACGAGCTGAGAACCAGACCAACCGAGCCTCGGGCCGGTGGAACAGGCCCAATATTGCTCTATAATGCTGACCTTCCGGCGATATAGCTCAGTTGGTTAGAGCGCAGCATTCATAATGCTGATGTCGGTGGTTCAAGTCCACCTATCGCCACCATGTTTCAAAAAGCGGGCCCCGGTAACGGAGCCCGCTTTTTTTCTTGCCCGCTCACCCGCGGAGCCCGCCATGGCCCTCAAATCCACCATCTTCAAGGCCAACCTACAGATCGCCGACATCGACCACAGCTACTACGCTGACCACGCGCTCACCCTGGCCCGGCACCCGAGCGAGACCGACGATCGCATGATGGTGCGGTTGGTGGCGATGGCGATTCACGCGCACGAGCTGGTCGACACCTGCGGCGGCGACGGCACGCTGGCCTTTGGCGCCGGTCTGTCCGACCCGGACGATCCCGACGTCTCCCTGACCGACTTCACCGGCCGCAAACGCATCTGGGTCGAGGTTGGGCAGCCCGAAGACAAGCCGCTGGCCAAGGCCTGCAGCAAAGCCGATGCAGTGTTTCTTTATGCCTTCGGCTCGGCCGCCGATGTGTGGTGGCGCGGTATGGAGAGCAAACTGAGCCGGCTCGACAAACTGCAGGCATGGCGCCTGCCGACCGATGCCGCACCCGCGTTGGCCGCGCTCGCCGAGCGCAGCATGCAGCTGCAAGCCACGGTGCAAGAGGGCGAAATCACACTGTCCAGCACGCGTGGCAGCGTGCACATCGTGCCGGTGCGCTGGAAATGAAATCTCCAACATGGTGCTTGCTGGGCGGCCAACCCTGAGCACCCAGCCGCATGCCATCGCCTCAGCCAGCAGGCGTGATTGTGCAGTCGACCCGTGGCGCCTGAACCACAGACGGCGTTGAATCGCACGGTCAGAACCAACGCTCGCTGTGATCGACCCAGATCAGCCCCGCCGTATTGACTTGACGCCGGCAGCGGCCGCCTGTGCCAACAGGCTCACGCGCACAGCGTTGGAAACGCGTGGCGCGCGCGCCAAGATCCAGAGGTAGCTCGGGTCTGGGCCGATCACCATCGCCCAACGGTACGCGGGGTCGAGCGCGATCACGTAGTAACCGCCATAGAACGGGCTAAAGAACGGGCTAAAGAACGAGACTTTGAGCGAAGCGGTGTTGGCGTCGCCAGTGAACAGTGCGCGTCCCTCGGCTTCGCTCTATGCATTTTTTTCGGCGTTTTAACCCCGATTGAGCACCTTCACGCTGCCGCCGGCGTTCAGACTGTACGTCGCACTCACCCGGCTCAGGCCGCGCTCGAAGCGGTGGTCGAGCCGCGCCACTTCAAACCAGGTTCCGAGGTAGCGCTGCAGATCAAATGGGCTGACCACGCCCACACCCGGGGGTGGCGCAGTGGCGCAGCCCGAGAGCGACAGGGCACAGCCCAGGGACAGGACGGTGAGAAGTCGGCGGCGGTTCGGCGTGGGGGCGGCTGGCATAGCGGATGGACTGGGTCCTGGTCTGGCTGGCGCTTTGGAGCAAACCTCAACCCTTAGGACAAGGACAAAACGGATGGGCCAAACTTATCATGACCCAATCGGTTCCAATGAACTGTTAATTGCACATTGCCCAATGCACATAGACCCTGTTGAGCATCCTCCTCACCATGTCACCCCTGTTTAAAAAACTGCCTGGATTCCAGAAAACACCTGCGGGTCTGGAGCGCCAAATCCTGCGGCGCCTGCCGCATGTGCTCTGGATCGGCACGTTGTTGGCAGGCATCGGCGCCGGCCTGATGCGGGTGCTGCCCTGGAGCGGCACCGAAGCCGAGGTGGCGACCCGCATCACCACGGTCGACATTTATTTGATCAGCTTGGTGATCCTGCACTGGACGGTGGTGTTCACCGTGGCGATCGGCGCCTTCATCGTGATGGTGATGAAAGGACCGGCCTACGTGGCCGACGCCTACCCCCTGCCCGACGCCGATCACCCAGCCCCGGAGGGCGAGCCCCGGTCCTGAGCGGCCGCGCGCGCCGTTCGAAGCGACACCCTGCGTGAGACAATCGCATCCCGGCGGCGGATCCTCTTCTGGCGCTGACCTTCTTCCCTCAGCCTCTGGACACACACCATGAACCGCTGCTACCTTGCGCTTCCCCGCTGCCACCTGCTGGTCAGCTTGCTGCTTCTCACAGGTGCCGGCACCGCGTTCGCCCAATCGCTGCCGCCCCGACAGTTCCCCGCCCAGGCTTTGCGCGGGACGCTCGTGGTGCAGCAGCCGCCTGTGATCACCATGGACGGCTCGCCCACGCGCCTCTCGCCTGGCTCCCGCATCCGCGAGGCGAACAACATGTTTGTGTTGTCCGCAGCACTCCTCGACAGGGAAAAACTGACGGTCAACTACACACTGGAGGCCAACGGTCTGGTGCATGACGTGTGGATCCTGACCGAGGCCGAAGCCCGCATCAAGCGCCCGCGCGCCGCTGATCTGAAAAACTGACGGCCGCCCGCCATCCGATGCCCGCTTGTCAGCGGTCTGGTCTGCACACCACGCGAGCACGCCCTGCCGCACACCCACTTGTATCTTTACGTTGTCGCCCCATGAGCAAAAAAGTCTTCATCAAAACCTTTGGCTGCCAGATGAACGAGTACGACTCGGACAAGATGGTCGATGTGCTGAGCGCCGCCCAGGGCTACGAGCCCACGCAAAATGTGGACGAGGCCGACCTGATTCTGTTCAACACCTGCTCGGTGCGCGAGAAGGCGCAGGAGAAGGTGTTTTCCGATCTGGGCCGGGTGCAGCACCTGAAGAAAAAAGGCGTGCTGATCGGTGTCGGCGGCTGCGTGGCCAGCCAGGAAGGCGCTGAAATCATCAAGCGCGCGCCCTATGTGGACGTGGTGTTCGGCCCGCAGACCCTGCACCGCCTGCCCGAGTTGCTGAATGCACGCCAGAAACTCGCGAAGCCGCAGGTGGACATCAGCTTTCCCGAGATTGAGAAGTTCGACCACCTGCCGCCCGCGCGGGTCGATGGCGCGAGTGCCTTTGTCTCCATCATGGAAGGCTGCTCCAAATACTGCAGTTACTGCGTGGTGCCCTACACGCGCGGCGAAGAAATGAGCCGGCCGTTCGATGACGTGTTGGTGGAAATCGCCGGCCTGGCAGACCAGGGCGTGCGCGAGGTGAATCTGTTGGGACAAAACGTGAATGCTTACCGCGGCCCCATGGGTGAAAGCGGCGAGATCGCCGACTTCGCCCTGCTGCTCGAATACGTGGCCGACATCCCCGGTATTGAACGCATCCGCTACACCACCAGCCATCCCAACGAGTTCACGCCGCGCCTGATCGAGGCCTACGCCAAGATCCCCAAACTGGTGAACCACCTGCACCTGCCGGTGCAGCACGGGTCGGACCGCATCCTCATGGCCATGAAGCGCGGCTACACCGCCATGGAATACAAAAGCACGGTGCGCAAGCTGCGCGCGATCCGGCCCGATCTGGTGATGAGCAGCGACTTCATCGTGGGCTTTCCCGGCGAGACCGAGGAGGACTTCGGCAAGATGATGAAGCTGATCGACGACGTCGGATTCGACATCAGCTTCAGCTTCATCTTCAGCCCGCGTCCCGGCACGCCAGCAGCCAACCTGCCCGATGACACGCCGCACGCCGTCAAGCTCAAGCGGTTGCAACACCTGCAGGCCACGATTGAGGCGAATGTGCGCCGCATCAGCGCCAGCCGCCAAGACACGGTGCAGCGCATCTTGGTGGAAGGCCCGTCGCGCAAATCCACGGTGGAGGTTCCGGAACTCATGGGCCGCACCGAGTGCAACCGGGTGGTCAATTTCCCAGCCGGCCCGAACGCTGCGCGTCTGGTCGGTCAGATGATCGACCTGCGCATCACCGAGACCATGCCGCATTCGCTGCGCGGTGAGGTGGTGGTCAACGAGACGGTCTGAACCGGCCAGCCCTTCACCCACCGATCAAAGGTCGAGCAGCTTCTTGGCGTCGGCCAGCGCCTTCATGGAGGCGGTGTGTTCGCCGGCCTTGTGCAGGCGCTCGCCATCGGCCCGAAGGGTCGTGACCTGGGCCTTGGCGTCTGCGGTCATCGCGGGTTGGGTGGCCAGCTTG